>CAJQOB010000281.1 GCA_905479845.1 uncultured Flavobacteriales bacterium | reverse complement strand
GGGTTGAATAGTTCTTAAGGAACGACTAGCTATTCCTGAAGAAATATGCATTCAACAAGAAATGGTGGTAGTGGTAAAAGTGCAATCTCCCTTCTGATAAATCAAAAGGGAGAAAAGTGCGAGTTTGTTCTATTCTACAATCAGTTTCTTCAATTGAAGTTTACCACGATAATTGATCTTCACCAAGTAAATACCAGAAGGCAGATCAGAAGAATCAAATGCAATTTGATCAAGCGTTGTTGTTCTTGGGATATCCACCAATTGACCTTGGGCGTTGTGAACTTCAATCTTCGCTTCAGAAATACTTCCTGCTTCAACGTAGAATTTCCCTTGCGTTGGGTTTGGATAAACACTTACTTCATGAATATCGTTCAGCTCTTCGTAGGACAGAGGAAAATCGATTGTGAAATTATAGATGATTGATTGACCAAAATCTGGATCAAAGGCTTTCGCAACTCCACCACCTACGGCGCGAAGACGCAGGTATCCACTTCCGTCGTTGTTCGCCCAGAAGGCAATCCCATCATCGTCTGTATCGAGAACTTTGAACTGGTAGCACCCAAGTCCGAGGTTGAGCGTATCTCTGTAAAGCGTAGCATTCGACATTCCTGTGCGTTCAAAAAGTACTGCTCCATTGTCATCCAAGATTTGATAGCTGCTTTCATTCGCGGCATTGTTTGTTTTGAACTCGATAAAGAAATCTGTTGGAACAACATCTGGAATAGCAAACCCTGTTTCATAATGATCGTTGAAATTGTACTCGTCGGTACTACCATTCGGATCAACTACTGTTGCATGGAATACATTTGTCGTTGAAAGTGCATTCCAAAGTGCAGCAGGTGCTGGAAGTTCAACTTCTTCTTTTCCAAGAAAACCTAGGTTCCCCGTCCAAGTGTATGTTTGGTGATTCGCATCATCGTTGATCCAATATTCAATTTCAACCTCCGTCAACAGCGTGCTCCCCGTATTTTGAAGAACTACTTTGGGTGTCGAACAAATGGCGTTTACACGATCATATTCAACGTAATCAGAAGGGTTCATGATGTCAACTATAGCTGCATCCAAAGCAAAATTCGCTGCTCCATATTGCACCAATTGATTGTTCACGATGTAGTTTGAAGTTCCCGAACCACCATTTACTCCGTAGTCAAAATTGTGAGACTGACCCGCACTCACAAACGGTGTAACATCGAACTCTTGTAAATCCGTTGGACGACCTGGCACCAACCAGCACGGTCGTAAATCCATGTTCCACCCTGAGGAAAGATGGGATTCTCGGCACATTCTTTCCAAACTTGCCATGTGTATTCGTTGGCTCCTCCGTTCACATCAATGTAATGCATTTGAGGGAGGAATTCCCCTTCTTGACCGTGACCAGTAATCGCTGATCGAACTTTAAAAGAAGAAGCGAATGGTTCTAAGGTGATATCTCTCGGCTCGAAGGAATTGTCCGCTTGAATGGATGCATATCCTTTGCTGTCATTTCTCCAAATCTGATTGACTTCAATAACATCTCGCGGTGGTGTTCCAACGATGAACCAGAATTGGATGTCGTAGTCTTCCAACCACTGTCCACCCCGTTCCATGGTCATGCGTTTATTTCCTTTTAGTACTGGTGTGAAATCTGTTAAGTCAAATTCCCATGTTTTCCCTGTTGGACCCAAGTCCAACTGAATTCCATACGGAGTTACAAATGATACGATTTCGAAGCGCATCGGGTAGCGATTGTAATAATCTAAAGTACCTGGGGTAATTGACCCGTCTGGATTCACAGGAATGGATTGAACTAATACGCCGTTTTCATCGTACACATAGCTGTACGTTGCTTCCCATAGCCAGTTAGAGGAGAGTGGGGAGATATCGTCGTGCTGAAGTGTTCCAGCATTTGAAATCACCTGATACTCGGTTACGAAGTTTCCTGGGTTCTGGATTGTGTCGTAGATGGTATCATTGACAACAGTCAGATTGTATGTTCCTTGCATGAAGGTGAAATTTGGACGCTCCGTCGTTAACTTCAACTCTTTAAAAAGATCAACACCATGAGGGCGAATCCATTGCTCGCCGTCAATAACTGATGCATCATTTCCATTTGGACTTGCATCCGAAATAGAAGCGCCCGTTCCTTCATTCAGGGTGTAGTATGCCTCAAGGTTTGCGTAGTTTGGGTGTGTTGCATCAACTGTTCGATACATCCAATCTTGAATTTCCGTCTGAGACAAGGCTGTATTCCAAACACGCACTTCGTCAATGATTCCGTCAAAATAACGGTTATTCGTTCCTCTACTCAATCGTAGGTTGATTCCTGAAGTGGTGTTCGTCAAAACGGGCTCAGTTAAACTCGAACTGATTGTTTCCAGTTGACCATCGACATAGAGTAAAACGTCCTGAACATCTGATCCATTAAATGTACAAGCCACGTGATGCCACTGACCATCATCGACTAAAGTTGTTCCGATGATATATCCTCCATTCACCTCAACGCGAATGGCACCGTTATCATTAATTCTAAAATTCCATTTTTGAGAGGCGCTGTTCAAGCCCCAACTAGTGAATTCTTTGTTGTTGACAGTTGAATTAATCCATGCTTCAGAAGTACGTGCGGCACTTCCGTCGATTCCTTTGTATGAATCCGCTTCAATGTAATTCACACCGTTGAACATGTGATTACGATCTCCAGCAGTGTACATTCCATAATCTACTCCAGTGTCTTCACCATCAATATCGATGATTGCACTGTTCTGCGTGTTGGTAAAAGAAAACTCTACAATGACATTTGAAGTTCCATCCCAGTTAAATGGAGTGTAGAACTGCAAACGATTCGCACCATTCACGAACGTTGTATTGTGAAAATAAACTTCAGTAAATCCTGTTAGGTCAGGATCTGTTTCGTCCAATGCCGTTTTTGGTGTATGCTTAATTCGAACGCGTAAAAAGTGAGTAACTCCACCAGCATTTAAAACGTTGAGGGAAAGTGCGTGGAGGTCACCGGTTGTTAATCCCGCACCAAGCAATTCGGCAGCAGTAAACAAGTATTGCGATTTACCGTTTTCTGAGTTTGCAGGAAAAGTGTGATTCGTTGTTGTTCCTCCAGATCCAACAGCAGATTGCGTTTCTGAGACAATATTATTCAGGGTAACCGCCTGCTGGAGGTATCGGTAATAGCTGTAAGTTGGGGTGTTCGAGTAGTTGAATGTCGTTCCTGAAAATCCTGTGATGAGGTGATCTGATGTTGTCGCGAGCACAGAATCAATTCGAGTAGAATCGTGAATGTACGTGTTACAACTGTAATCCCACTCACCGCAAGCAACGTAGTTTCCTCCTGTCGTATTCACATTCCCATCACGACAGCGCATGTTGTACTTCATGATGATTTTCTCATATGTCAATGTTGGATCATCAGGAAATGAAACAATCATATCTCTAACACCAGAGTTCCCAAGTGCGGTCATGGACCAATCAAAGGATTGAACGATGATGGTATCACCTGGAGATTGAGCAAGAATTAAAAATGAGCATAAGCTGAGCGCAAGCGCAAATAGAAGATTTTTCATAATGAGGAAATCAGGATTTACTAATCGCCGCAAGTTACGAAGTTAAAAATTGAACTGTGTTAAATGTCTGAATTCAAACGAATCGGAAAAACCGATCGTAGAAAATTCACAATGTTAAAATGATCTGACTATCGACCTATTGGACTAACAATGAAGTTCTACAATAAATCATTCGCCAAATTCGCTAATTCGGAGCGTTCACCTTTCTCCAATTTGACATGGGCAAATAACTGCTCACCGCGTAAACGATCTACCAAATAAGCGAGGCCATTACTATTCTCATCCAAGTAAGGTGTGTCAATCTGATTCACATCTCCCGTAAAGACAATCTTAGTGTTCTCCCCTGCACGAGTAATAATCGTTTTCACTTCATGCGGGGTTAAATTCTGTGCTTCGTCAATGATGAACATGATATTCGAAAGGCTTCGTCCGCGAATGAATGCCAACGGGGAAATAACAATTTTCCCATTCTCTTCGAGAGCCAAAATGGCTTTATGTTTCTTTTCGTTTTCTCCGAATTGTGCCTTAATGAATTTCAAGTTGTCCCAAAGTGGTTCCATGTACGGGCCAATTTTATCGTCTGCGCTTCCGGGCAAGAAACCAATCTCTTTGTTCGATAAAGGAACGATTGGTCGCGCCAAAATAATCTGGTGGTATTTCTTGTGTTGCTCCAATGCTGAAGCTAAAGCGAGTAATGTTTTTCCTGTTCCTGCAACGCCTTGAAGGGCGACAAGTTTGATGTTATCATTCAACAAAGCGTTCAGAGCGAAGGCTTGTTCTGAATTTTTCGGTTTCACACCGTAAACGAATTCCTTTTCAATGCGCTCGATCTGATCCAACTTCGAATTGTACACTGCTAATGAAGACGAAGTTCCGTTCTTCAAAATGTAATATCCATTGGCGATTTTGTGCTCACCTAAAATTCCATCTTCATCAATAGAACCTTTAGTGAAAATTTGGCGAATTTGATCTGAATCTACATTTTCAATAAGCTTGACGGCTCTCGTTTCAAGCTCTTCAGTATTAACTTTCCCGGTTTGATAATCCTCAGCGATAATTCCAAGTGCTTTCGCTTTAATTCGAAGGTTGATGTCCTTCGTAACGAGCACCACGTCTCTGCTTTTTTCTTCTTGCTTTAAGCAAAGGGCAGAATTGATGATTTTATGATCATTTTTTCCTCTGGCGTAGACATCTTCAGCGTTTACTTTGTCTGGAGAGCAGTTCATTATCACCTTAAACTTTCCATAAGTTTCGCCTAAACTGATCCACTTTTGAAGACCATTTTCCCCAGAAATCTTATCAATGAAGCGAATTACTTCACGGGCGGTAAAGTTTTTTGAATCGTTTCCAACTTTGAATTTATCGAGTTCTTCTAGAACCGTAATTGGAATTGCTACGTCATTTTTTTCAAATGAAGTAATGGATTGGTGATCATGCAGGAGTACAGACGTGTCTAAAACAAACACTTTTTTCTTTTTCGCCATATATTGTTTCTTATTTACTGAAAGGTAAGTTTCAAAATCTTGATGCTCCCGATATTATATTCCGATAGCTATCGGAATCGGGACGCATCGGCTCGTTTCTTCTTGAAGGTACAAGAATTAAGCCCAATAATTGGAAATAGAGTGGTGGAGTTATTTACACACGTTTGTTGATGATTTTTTATTGAACTCAGACTAAAAATTCTCCAAATCATATTCAACAGCAACATCAATCAATGCGCACAGAATTTCACGTCGTTTATCATCGAGATCAGTAAGAAAAAAGTGACCAACACGTTTTCGCCCTGTGAAGTCAAGTTCCTTGCTCAATTCTCCGAATTTCGTCCCATTCATAAAGGCGACAAGCGGTCTTCCTTTCTGGACATCCATGTAGATCATGATTCGCTTCAATGAGAAAAAAGGAAGGCCGTACTTTACAGATTCTTTGATCCCGAGGTGAGAATCCAGAATAAGTTTGCGCGTGAAGCGCAATTCCTCAGTACAGTGCTGCCCACGTTTTTCTATAACGAATTCAAGATTCATTCTTACTTCAGTTTGTCTTTCAGGAATTTCTTCAAGCCAATATTGATCTTCCCATAGGCCACTTTCGATTGAAGTGAATCCACAGTGAAGAGGACAGGAGTGTAGTTGAAGTCCCACAAAACCGACTGGGTAGAATCCATCACTGTTTCGGGTTGAAAAGAACTCGTATAAAAACTAACTGATTCTTCTTCCATTTGTGCTTTCATAGGAGGGAAATAGAGCATGCGCACCTTGTTTTCCTCACGCGTCAAAATTCCTTTGGAATAGAGTTTTCGAATGAACTCCGGGCGAGTGTCCCCCATTGACATCTGCAGTGCGAAGCCTGAAATTTTCTTCTCCTTGTATTTCACTACTTCCGTAATATTGAAGTTCTCATCCAATTCCGAAACGACGTATGGTTCTACTATGGTTTGCAAACCACCTTGACGGAAGGTAATGTCACCATTCCAGGTTTCCAAGAATTCAGCTAGAGGGAAGCTTATTTTATTGGCTGTTTTCTTAAGAAGCAAATACAAATGGTGGTTTGTATCTTCTTTTAATCGATCAATGTTGAGGTGTAAGTTAATCAACCTACGGGTAAATTCTATCTGTTCGAATCGATCTCCGCTTTCTTTTAGTGTAAACGGAATGGTGTCGACATTTGTGATGCGTGTGTGCAGAGTTAAGCTCAAAGAATCAGAGCTTGAAGCGAGCAATGCGGACTTTACACCGTATGAGCGAAGTTCCTTGGAAATCACACTCATTTGCAATGATTTATCAGCGTATAATTTCTCTTCAATGAATTGTCTCCAGCGAGGATAGATGGACTTTATTCGCGCATTGTACACGTTATCAAAGTACTTTTTAAACGACTTTCGATCAGATAGCAGCAGCCAGTCCTTTCCGTATCCTACTGCTAAATCATATTCAGGAAAAATGAAAACGCGCTGATCGAATGAAGATGAATCTTTTAGTTCAGTAATTTTCTCAAAACGTTTAATTCCGGGATATAGCTTCGAGCTATCAGAAACGTGGACCATTACACCCCATCTCTCAATTTCTCCTTTGGTTTGATTTCCAAAAAAGTAAATCGGGCGCTGAAGATTCAAGCCGTTGATTTTTCCTTGACTCAGAATAAATTCGGGAGAGATAAATTCTCGAAATGAAATCTGATTGCTGTAGGTAACAGGGATTAAATCGCGGGATAGATTCAATACGTTCGTTCTACCGATAATATCGTCCATCGGCAATCGATCCACAAAGCGTGGTGATTCAACTTCAACTTTCCAAGGTTTGAAAACGAGGAGAGCGGTTAGTCCGAGACCTAATAGAACAATAGCACCTAATGCTATAACTCGACGCATATAAAAACTCTATTTCGAAATAACGTAAAGGCTATTGATCAAATCCAAGATGTATGTTCCTGCATCTGTCCCTTCTCCATTGAACTGGTACGACAACTTGAAGTCAGTGTTTCTTTTTGTTGCCTTCGCACTTGACATTACGAGATTACCAGATTTTCCGCGGATAACATCTAACAATTCGTTTTCGTAGTCGCTGAACATGCGTGCAGGAAGATCTTGAATTGCACGATCAGTGTTCACTTTAGCATACATCATACCGCTTTTCTTGGCCGCTTTTGCTGTTTTCTTATTCAAGGCAAGAGATCCATATCCGTTTGAGTGATTACGTGCCAAATCATCGTCGTTAGTAACAATGAATAAATCGTTTTTAAGGATGAAGAAGAGTGGGGCAGTGTTCAATACACCATCTTCAAACACCCAATAATCTCCCTTGTTTTGCAATTTTGGATATACTCTTGCAACGCGCTCCAAAATACGTTCAGGGATGTCGTTTCGCTTTGTTGAGAACCCGAATGTAAATACAGGCATTTCTTCTTCAGCTTCCACCTCTTGCTCAGTGTATTCGAAAGTTTCTTCGTCGTATTCGAAAATGATCTTTTTCGTTTTGATCGTTTTCACTCCATTGTATGTTCCAAAAACATTTCCTTGATACAAATCAAATACAGCGTCTTTGTTTACAAATTCATCGAACAACTCCAAGGTAATTGCCGACAAGGACACTGGACCTTCTGATTCAGATAACATAGGAAGCATATATGCATAAGTCGTTTCATAAGCCTTACGCATGTTAACCGTGTAGGTAAAGAAACCACCGTTGTCTTCAGGAATGTACTTCAACACAGTTTTGTCGAATTTTGTATCCGTCATTTCCGTGTAGATCTCTCCGAGATCTTCGCCATAGCCCATTTTCATGTCTACGTCAACAGAGTTGTCATGAATATTGATATCACCCAAAAGTAAATTGTCTTCGTACAGTTCATCTATGTTTTGAACGAATGAAGGATAAATCATTCGCATGTAATCCATGTAGTTTTCGTTGGCGATATTTCGTGAGTTATCCATGAAGAAAATCCCGTCAGAAGTATGAGCAACTTGCTCCTTGAAGCGTGAATCCTCCGACATTAAACTCTCGTTGTCAACGAACAATTCATCACAAAGACGTTTGATACAATCTGCTTGGAATACCATTTCTACAGAGTCTCTCAATTCCCAATACGTTTTCTCGTAAGGATTTTCATCAGCAACGATTTCGGTACCATCCTCGATAGGGTTGTTCGTGTTTTCTTCAGATTCATACTCTTCGAATTCATTGAAACCTTCTTCATCAGTTTCCATTTCTTCGATCGCCTCTTGAAGTTCTATTTCCAACTCTCTCACAGCTTCTTCTTCATCCCAATAGTCCCAATCATCGTAGTAACGGTAGTCATTTCCTCGCGCGTACCAAATTGAATCCGTCATTTCTTCGATTTCGTAGAAACTTGGCTCCACTCTAAAAACAATGGCTGAATTTCCTCGAATGGCAATACGGTTGAAGTAAGACTCGTAGAAATCGACACCAGCATAACCGCTTTCCATTTTCTCGTAATCATCAAATACTTGAAAGAACTTTTCGCGATCTGAAATTCCCAATGTAAAACCTGAAACATTGAATCGTTTTCCATTTCCTTGGAAAAAGTTAATTCGCTGATCGAAATCAACTCCAGAATCTTTCAATGTTCGACCTGAAGTTGAGCCGTCGAATAACTCTTGCTGAACTTCCTCCATGAATTGGTACTTCACCAAATCGTCCATGGAAATCTTTTGCAAGACATTCACATTGTTGATGCTGAATACAGAGATGGCATCTTTTGGAACGAGAGCTTCAGATTTTTGAGCAAAAGCAGAAGTTACAAGCGCAGTAAAAAATAGGGTCGATAGTACTTTCATAGGATCAATTTACGCTAAAAAAAGTAGCGTTATTTCTATGTTCCAAAAGTACGAACCACAGTTCGATTCTAAAACCTTCTTTCAGGTTTGTTTTGAACAAAATGAGAGAAGATTGACTTTTTTTAAGGGAAATTGTGAATTCTAGCTATGGATAAGGCTACGACGAACCCTTGTTGAGTCTTCCAAGACCATGTTTATAACTTTTCTTCGGTTGTTGCTGTCCTTATTCTCCACCACCAGCTTTCAAATAAATTGTATTATCAAGCAATTGCGTTTTCTGAGAAAGCGAATAGGCGTCCGTTCTAACCATCACGGCTTTTTTATTCTTAGCTAAAACAGCATTCGAATTATCACAATGATCCACTTCTTTTGCGAAGCGCGTAATCGATGTATACGTTCCTTCTTTTAGCAATTTCTTTTCTTCTCCGCTAAGGTTTTTCGCTCGTTGAATATTCATTTTTGGAATCGATCTGGCGAGCGAACCATCTGCGTAATTCAGCCAATTGTGATTCAATTCTTCCAAATATCGTTTCTTACTATTTTCCTGTGCCACAGCTTTAATCGCCGCTTGGAGATTCTCCACTGAATTGAAATCCAGTTTTAGTTTGAAAATGAAATCGGAGTAATTTGATTCAATTGTAAGGTTTGAAATTCCTTCTTGTCCTTTCAAGGAGACGATGACATCATCTACGTATCCTTTGATTTCATCTAAAGATGGAACGCGCTTTCCATCCAAGCTATCTAGGGCAAGGTAAGAATTCAGTTTTACCTTGCTAGAGCTGATGTTTACAGTGTACTTGAATGTTCCCGAACCATCTTCATTAATGGATAAATCATCGATGATTTCAATGCAGCTTGTGAGTGACAAGAACAATCCGATGGCGAAAAACGAGAATAGGTATTTCATGTGTTCAAAATTAGACAAATCCCAAATTGCAAAAATGATGCCGTAAGAATTGAATCTGACAAGATACAAATTTACATAACTCGCTTCAGAAAGAATCACGTAGATGTCTGTTGATTCCTTCATTCTTCCGCAATCTATTCGTATCTTTGCGCCCAAACAATGGCTATGTCAAATCAAGAACGAATTTCTACAGATCGCGCCCCGAAACCAGTTGGTTTATATCCACATGCTCGAAGAGTTGGTGAATTGTTGTTTCTTTCTGGTGTCGGTCCACGTGTGGCTGGTTCAGATAAAACAGATTCAGCGGTACCAGGATTGAAGTTAGATCACAATGGAAATTTCATTGAGTTTGATTTTGAAGCACAATGTCGTAGCGTTTTTGACAACGTGAAGATCATTTTGGAAGAGTCGGGTTCTAGTTGGGATCAACTGGTGGATGTAACAGTATTCCTTGTGAATATGAAGCGGGATTTTCATACGTACAATCGCATTTATGCTGAGTACTTCAAAGACAATCTCCCATGCAGAACAACGGTTGAAATTAACTCACTTCCGACGCCAATTGCCATTGAGTTAAAATGTATTGCAACAATTAAGTAGATATGATTTCATTTATTATTCGCTGCGTATTAGCCGCAGCATCTTTATTTTTTACTGTCGCTCTTTTCTATAATGGATATTGGGGTTGGGGAATTGTTTTGATCCTCGTAACGGCAATTATTGGTTTCTCTTTCTTTAGAAACGAAAACATGATCCTTGCATTGAATGCAATGCGCCAAGGTGATACAGAAAAAGCGAAGAAGTACATCAATAAGATTACGCACCCTCAGTTTTTAGTGAAGAAACAACATGCGTATGTTACCTTTCTTCAAGCTGTATTGAACACACAAGAGTTCGGTCATGCTAAAAGTGAAAAAATGCTTCGCAAAGCAATTGGAATGGGCTTGAGAACAGGTCAAGACAACGCAGTTGCAAGAATGCACTTAGCTGGAATTTGCGCACAAACAGGACGTAAAAAAGAAGCTCTTACTTTGTTGGCTGAAGCCAAGAAATTGGACACATCTGGAATGATGGGCGACCAGATCAAGCAAATGCAGGGACAGTTAAAAGTAGCTCCTTCCAAGAACCAAATGAGAATGGCTCAAATGGCTGGAGGTCGTAGAAAGACCCCACGACGTAAGTAGAAGGTGAGTAACGATAAATTGTACGTCTCAGGCTGGGAAGATTATGAATTAATCGATGCTGGAGGAGGAAAGAAGCTGGAACGATGGGGATCAATCATTACGATTCGCCCTGAAGTACAAGCCTATTTCCGATCTGGAAAACCATTTTCAGAATGGAAGAAGTTGGCTCATTGGGAATTTCTCGAGAAGGGTGGTCAAACAGGAACGTGGAAAGCATTGAAACAAGATGCACCTCGTGAATGGAGTGTTCGCTACAATCAATTGATTTTCAATCTTAAGCTGACAAAATTCAAGCACGTTGGATTATTTCCAGAGCAACGAATTAATTGGGATTTCATTTCGGAGCGTTTGAATTCTGGTTCAAAATTCCTGAATCTTTTTGCATACACTGGAGCGGCATCTGTTGTTGCGAAGAACGTTGGAGCAGAAACTTTTCACGTTGATTCGGTTAAGCAATTGATCTCTTGGGCTAAGGAAAACATGGAGTCGAGTGAGCTATCTAACATCAAATGGGTTCATGAAGATGCGTTGAAATTTGCTCGGCGTGAAGTGAAGCGGGAGAGGAACTATACTGGAATTATCATGGATCCACCAGCTTGGGGGATAGGTGCGAAAAAGGAAAAGTGGAAGCTCGAAGACAAGATTGAAGAACTACTGGAAAACGCATCAACTTTGATTGATAAAAGGGGCTTTTTGGTTGTTAACACATACTCGCCACAGGTAAAATTCGAATTTTTACAGAGCCTTGCGAATCGACATTTACGACATCATCGTCCAGTTGTTCAGGAACTCTGGATGAAAACATCTACGGGGAAAGAAATGTTTTATGGCAATGTCCTCCGAGTAGGATAAGATTTCTTGTTTTTTGCACAAATTGTGATTTCTTATATTTGGTTGAGTAGTTTGTCACCCAACTAATCAATTCGAAATGAAAAAGATACTGAACAACCTGAGTGTAATCTGCGGTTTATTCCTGTTTGCACTTCCAATGAATATCACGGCTCAAAGTGGAATGAAATTCGATGGAGCCAATGACTATGTTTCTGTTCCGAATGCATCTTCCTTAATTGCTGGATCGACCGCATTATCCATGTCCTTCTGGATGTACCCAGAAAACGCATCTGCGGGATTCCCAAACTTCGATGGCTTTGCTGGTTTTCGTAATAATTCCAATGCAGATTTTTATCTATTGCAGTTGAGTTCGACGAACGTTGAAGCTCGCTTTCGAAATAGTGCAGGGGCGAACTTTGATGTTGTCTTCACAGGCTTGAATTTGAATCAATGGAATCATTTCGTGTTTACGTACGATGGTTCAGCAATTACACTTTATCACGATGGGGTGAATGTTGGATCAGCACCAGCCAATGGTGTTATTTCCAATACAACTCAAGCTTTTGAATTAGGAAGAACCTTTTTTTCCAACCCAAGCTTTTATTTGAACGGTAAGTTGGATAATGTTGCACTTTGGAGTTCGGGATTATCACCGGCTGAGGTTACAAATTTATACACGAATACGTGTTCTCACGATTTGAATGATCCTTCTTTGCAATTGTGCTACGAATTCACCGAAGGAACGATAAATGCCAACAACTTGAGTATTCCGAATTTGCATGATGGAAAAGGGAACATAAATGGTACTTTCAATGGATTAGCCTTGAACGGAGCAACGTCTAATTATGCACTTGGGGTTACTCCTTCGGTGACTACCTCATTCATCGCTGAAAGTACATGTTCCACTTACACATCTCCAGCGGGAAATATATATACCGCACCAGGAGTTTATGCGGATACGCTAACAAACGTTTATGGGTGCGATAGTATTATCACTATTGATTTAAGCAATCTTGAGTATCAAACTACCATAGCCGAGAGTGTATGTGCGTCCTACACCACGCCAAGTGGCGGAGCAACGTATACGACAGGTGGAATTTACACAGATAGTTTGACTAGTATTGGCGGGTGTGATAGTATTATAACCATTGTACTTACGATTGCAACTTATGAGACAAATATTACAGAAACAGCGTGTGAGTCGTACACTGTTCCCAGTGGAAATGCTACCTATACAGTTAGTGGGGTCTATAATGATACTCTGCCTACTTTTCAAGGATGTGATAGCGTCTTAGTAATTGATTTGACCATTAATTCTTCGGCGACGAGCATCAGCGAAAGTGCTTGTGATTCTTACACAGTACCAAGTGGAAATGTCACGTATACAACAAGTGGAACATATACAGATACTTTGACAAATGTGTTTGGCTGTGATAGTGTGCTTACCATTGCTCTCACAATAAATTCTGTTGATACTGGTGTTTCTTTGAGTGGGCAAATCTTAACTTCTTCCTCAGTTGGAACAACATATCAATGGATTAACTGCTCAACAAATACGCCGATCGTGGGAGCTACGAACCAATCATTCACTCCATTGGTCACTGGGGACTATGCTGTTGTGGTTTCTTCCACTGATTGCTCCGATACATCAGCTTGTACAACGGTGACGATTTCTTCAAATAGTGTGGAAGAAACCTCTTTGAACTCAATTTACACTTGCCCGAACCCTGTCAATAATGACCTCACAATTGATTTTGGTGTCGTGGTGGAGCGATTCACAATACGGGTAACTAATCTTGCTGGTCAAGAGGTGTACTGGGATAATTTTGATAACACTGATAGCGTTCACCTTCCTATGAAAAACTACGAAAGCGGGGTGTATTTTGTAGCAATCGGAGTTGGAAATTCCATGAAGTCGATTAAAGTGATAAAGCTATAGGATATTGGTCGGCATTATTTTTGTGCGATTGGGGCATGCGCCTTACACTATTTTTGATCATCTTCTCAGGTTTCCCAATTTTTGGACAAGAATTGGCGCCCGCTCCTGATGTGAACCTTCCAAGCAGTCGACCTAGTTTCCCAGCTGTAATAATGACATGTGGCTGTGGAATGGAAACGCATTATGCCGGAGGGAGTAAAGCACTTTCTGCATTTGTGAATGACCACATAGCATTACCATCCGATATTAATTGGGGCAACACATCTCATGTGCGAACTTACGTCGAGTTTGTGGTGGAAAAAGACGGAAGCTTATCAAACGTGCAGGTAATACTTACAAACTTCCCAGAAATAAATGAGTTCATCCTCTCAGTTTTCAATAGTATGACGAACTGGGTAGCTGGAGAATATAGCTGTGAGACAGTTCGCACATACGTTCGAGTCCCTATCTCGCTGGTAATAAAGTGAGTAGTTTCTGAATAGTAAATTTCCACTTATAATATTCACGGGCAGGGCAAAAATTATCGATGAGATGTACAGAATGTTCTTTATGAACAGTGAAATATTCAACAATCAAACTCATGTTTAGTTAAAAAAATGGTAGTAGTATATTGCATTCGCATTTTTCTTTAAAGAACCTGTATAATGACTCAACCAATGCTTAAACTAATGCTCTCTGTGGGCATATTTTACTCTCCTTATCTTCTTCTGCTCAAGGCACTTAGTACGCTGGAGCTACAAATCTCCCAGTTAACTCGACCTGTATTACTCAAGGGTTTATCCAATGCTAATCGAGATTATGTATTGACTGCAATGACCAGCTGCGCAGGTGGTGAATTGGACTGTACGCAACAAACATCAGGTACTAACGGTTCGGTTAATTTTGGAACAACGTTGGCAACGACTTATTACATTCATATTCAGCGAAGATCTGGGAACAACAATGCAAACTTAACAGGAGACATCTGTGCGGTGAGTGCCTTGCCTGCCGGTGCATGCTCTACAGATTTGATTGTCGGAACTACAACTTATGCGAATACAGGTTTAACAACTTTTGGGGCGGGAGATGACTTTTCAAGTACTGACGCATGTGGAAGTTCGTACATGGATGGAGACGACTACGTGATTGAGTACACGCCAACAACTTCAGAGTGTGTGAATTTCTCGTTATCAAATACTGGAACTTGGGTTGGGATTTTCCTGACTGATGACTGTCCAGATGCTGCTGGAGCGAATTGTTTAACAAACGGAACCATTTCTGCCGGAAACCCTAGCATGTCTTATACGGTAACCGCAGGTACATCATATTTTATTACAATTTCTACATTTCCAGCTCCTCAGTGTACTACTTTCGATATAGACATTGCAGCTTGTCCTCCACCACCAGCAAATGACGAGTTTACAGGAGCAATTGGACTTACTGTGAATCCAGATGAACTTTGTGGTACGACGACTCCACCGTTTTTAAAATGATGGAAGCTTTCGATGCGAGCAATGAAACAATTAAAGAGAATTAGATCTTAGTCGAATACTATCGCATTAGAACAATTCATCTACCCGCCAGAAAGCGATTTATCAATTTGCGAAATGCGTTCATCTTTGCCGCGTGATTTAATTCGAGTAACAACCATCCCAGTTAATATCAGGCCAATTGCGAGCAATTCATATAAATCCGGAGATTCCCCCAAAAGAATAAACGCAAAGAATAAGGTTAAAAATGGAGATATCATGCTAAGGCTCGATACCATTTCGGATGAAGCTGACTTGATTCCTTTGTACCACATATACTGCCCCAATACGATAATTACAAGTGCGTAAACGGCAATCAACCCCCAAAGTTCTGGTTGAAATGCATCTTGGAAATGATGGAATCCGAACAAGTTAATTGCGATAATAAAAAAGCCGATGGAAGAGAAGAAATTACGCGCAAACAAAAATGCTCGCAGAGAGCAAAAGGATAAAATTTTCTTACTGATGATAATTCCGATTGCCTCCACCACCGCTGCAATTAAAATAATGTAATCTCCATTACGAAACATGTACATTTCTTTTAAATAGACAATGCTCAACACGCCGACACCAATAATGCTTAATCCAATAATTTCGTTTTTGTTTAAGGCTGTTTTGTAGACCCACCAGGCAAGAAATGCAAATAGGATACTCTCAAAGCGCGACAACATCAAAACATTGGTTACGCTGGTACTCTCTAGAGCAGTATAAATGAGGGCTGGATAAAGACCGGCCACCCCTACTCCTAACAAAAGAAGAAAATATTGCTTTCCACTAAAAGATAGAATTTCTTTTAGAATTCCTTTCGTTCCAAAAGCAGCCAAAACTGCAATTCCTGCTATGAAGTTACCTATGAATAAGAGGTTGCAAAAATGAGATTGCATTGCCTAACATTCCGCCGGTTTGACCCAGTAACTTTACCACTGGACTTGCCAACGAAAAACAAATTAACGCGATAAACAGCAACAATCCTGCTTTCTTACTCATCTGATTGGTTTAACCTTATCATTCCAATTATGGGAATCAATTCTTCGGAAAGTTATACATTATTAGTCGTTCCCAATCCATTAGATTTTTTTTAAAAAAAGATCTAATCACTTCAATAAGTAATTACTCTCACTAAAATCTATTGATGTATTACAAAAAAAAGAGCCAGAAACACACTTGGTGCCTCCGGCTCTTCACCTAAATTTAAATCTTAAGAAAGGATTGGCACTTATTGCACCACTAATCTCTTTCGATCAGTTATTCCGTTTGTACTAATTTCTATTACGTAAACACCTGGAGCCATAGAAAGGGAATTTGTGTTTCCTTTGAAATCTCCTCCATCAACTAAAGTTCGCACTATTTCTTGTCCAGTCATATTAAAGATGCTTAGATTGTAGCTTGCATCAATTGATGTATTAACCGTAAAGTTACCGTTGGTTGGGTTAGGTGCAATGGTCCATTTAACCTGAATAAGATCAACCAATGAGGCAATATCCTGATGTATCACATGCACTAGATGCAGCACATTGATTGGCGTCTTTTACAGTTACATAATATGTTCCAGGGCATAAATCTTCCGCAAGATAAGCAGTTCCAATAGATTCATCGTTCTCACATCTCTTCCATTCATATGTGTATGGTTGCATGCCTCCAGATACATTGGCTTCAATTTCTCCACCGCATGCTTGTTACGTTGTTCCTTCAACAACCACTGTTGTGGATACCTGAGGAAGCGCCCAATCGTCTATATATACTGTTCCAAAATAATAACATCCTGCACTATCAATCACATCGAACGTATAAAGACCGGCACAAAGGTTTGAAATGTACTCACCATAATCGACTATAGTGCCTGTTGAATCCATCCACACCACTGATACAGGTCCAATATTACCCGTAACGATAACGCTTGCTTCGCCATCACATGTTCCAACGCACGTGCCTATCCATGCCTCTGTAACTTGTAAACCACAGCCTTGACCTATAGTCACATCAGTGCAAGATTCACATCCGTTCGCATCAATAACACATACTTGATGAACACCTGGAGCTAATCCACAATGTGGCAAAGAAATAACGGGTGAATTGTCAATTTCATACGTGTATGGAGCCGTCCCCCCTGACGCCATAATACTTGTAATGCAACCATCATTTGCACCTTGAGACGTTTCATCAGTAACAACAATATTATCTATATTGGGGGATGATCCTGCATTAATAATTTCAACGCCGATTGGAACCAAGCAACCCATATTAGTTGTTACCCAAATATCGTATGAAGCTGGACAAAGACTGTCGAAAGTTCTACTTTGTTGAAAGTTGAATCTACCATCAATACTGTACTGCCAAACATCTCCTCAAGCAAACGGATGTGGTGGTACTGCTGATGATGACGTTTGGTATTCATTCGTTGCAACGTCAACTGTCCATTCGGTTAGTTTGTTGAATACAGCAGGAAGTACAACTGATATGTATCACAGTGTGTATTCAGGAACATGTGGAGCTCTCAGTGCAGAACTAGTTTGTAGCGACCCAGATGCGAGCACAATTGGAGGTCTGACAATCGGAAACACCTATTATGTTCGTGTGTATACATGGACAGGAACAACTGGTCAAACAAGTACTTTTGATATTTGTGTTGGAACGCCAGTTCCTACAACCTGTACACCTGATTTA
>CAJQOB010000280.1 GCA_905479845.1 uncultured Flavobacteriales bacterium | reverse complement strand
TGCCAAGAAAACTTGACAGTTGGTAGCGAACGCCGCCTGGGAAATTTGGTAGTAATGTCCAAGTATCCGTACTTGATTTATACTCCCAAAGCTCACTTGTGTAATTGTTTGGACCTCGTTTACCTCCGCATATATAGCCTTTAGAATCTATTGCAAAACCTGTGGCAAAGTAAACTCCATTTCCGAAATTCCCTGGATAATCTGCCTTTTGCGTCCATGAATTTACAGTAGGGTCGAATTGCCAAAAATCCGCTAACGTGGACGATCCTGGGGCGGTAGCTGTAACTGAATCTATTCCAGTTCCAACGTACCCAAAATCTCCAATCGTAAAAGCAACAGCGTTTCTACGTATCCCTGGGATATCTGCCACTTGCGACCAAACATCCGTAGTTGGATCGTATTTCCAAAAATCATTGAGTACTGTTTCTGCCGTATCGACACCAGTTCCGAGATAACCGAAGTCACCAATAGAAAATGCAACAGCACGTTCACGTTTAAGGCCTGTGAAATCTGCCTTTTTTGTCCAATAATTCTCAGTCTGTCCAAAAGAAAAGAAGCTCAGAACTACAATTGATAAGGTTAGTAGATAGTTCATTAGTTAAAGATAAAGCGTTTAGTAAGTAGTGATTTATTTTCATGGATTACTTCGAAGAGATATGTTCCCGAAGGAAGTCCATTTCGATGCAACTCACATTGTGCGTTTTTAGATTCGAGAGTTGTGATTATTTCCCCAGACATGGATAAAATTCGAATGCTGTAATCGTTCAGTTCGTTTGAAGAGAATTTCACGACATCCACAGAAGGATTTGGACCATAAGAAAATTGGATTTCATTTTCATGTGAATCAAGGCCTGCGAATACTTGAGATGCATTGAATTCCCATAAATCGTTGTAATTAGTGCCACTTGTTCCTATTCCAAAGTAAGAGCGACCGTTAATGGAGAAAGCTGAACAAAACCGTCTTTTCGAACCTGGGAAATCAGGGAATTGCGTCCATTGATTGAGAGCAGGATCAAATTCCCAAAACTCTCGCTGAACCATGGATAGCGAACCATCGTAACCACACACGAAGTAACCTTTGTTGTTCTGAGAGAAACTTGCACCCCCTCCTGAAGCTAGTCCAGGAAATGGAGCGCGGCTCACCCATTGATCATTTAATGGTTTGTATTCCCATAGTGCTGCACCTGATTTCACATAACCCTTACCATCAATTACAAACGTTGAGTTCCACGACCATAAGCTAAATGGCAGGGTGTTTTTTTGATTCCATGAATTTGTTGCTGGGTCGTACTCAAAAAGTGTGGAGGTAGAAGCTGCATAACCCTTGTTGTTGATTACAAACCCTTCACGATTGACGTACTGCATTGGCATTGGTCCCATCAAAGTCCATTGATTTAGCGCAGGATCGTAACGGTACAAGTTATTGTCTGAACCTACTTGTCCACCACCAATGTAACCGTATTGGTCCATTCCGAATGCCATTGGTGCGTAATTTCCATTACCGTTGTTTCCAATGTAATCAGCGCGTTGTGTCCAAGAGTTCGTTCCTGGATCATATTCCCACCAGTCTTTCTTTACAATGTTTGGCCCAGCACCATTATAGTGACCTAAGCCCATGTATCCTTTGTTTCCAATTGACATCCCAATTCCTCTGTGGCGGCCTTCGGCTCCAAAGTTTGCCTTTTGCGTCCAACCGGAAACCGATGCTGCAGCATCTTGCGAAACAAGTGCGCAGAGTAGAATAATGGCTGAATGAATAACTGTTTTTTTCATACTTATTGTATAATGAGTTTTTCCGACTTAACTATTTTGTCTTCGTAGATGACATTGTACATGTACTGTCCAGCATTCCATGATTCAGTTTGAACGGTGTTCAGTTCAGACCATTTCGAAGTGAATACTACCTGACCTACGAGGTTCACTATTTCGAGTCGAATTTTATCTTGATCAATTTCTTGTGGCCAATCTACCTGAAAATCAACATAACTTGTTGAAGGATTGGGGTATGCAATAATGTCCACTTTATCTAGTGTTCGCTCAATTAAAGATAGAGATTGGTCGAACAACCACAAGTCTTTAAAGTTTGTTCCATTTGTTCCAAGGCAAGCGTATGCGAACCCATTTAATGTAGTTGCTGTGAAATAACGACGGGCGGTTCCAGAGAAATCTTCAATCTGAACCCATGAATTCGTTGCAGGTGTATATTCCCACATGTCACCAAAACTTCCAGTTGTACCATTTCCTCCTGTTCCGAGATAGCCTCTTCCGTTCAAAGAGAATCCCATTGCTTCTTTTCTTGTAACTGCGCTTACCGAAGATTTTTGTGTCCAAGTATCTAGGGAAGGATCGTATTGCCAAAAATCGTTGGTTGATCCTGGATCAAGATCTCCTGTGCCCACATAACCATAGTTGTCAATTGAAAATCCGACAGCAGATGTTCGAGGTATTGGCAATGTCGCAACTGGCGACCAAGTTTCATTGGATGGATCGAAACGATAGAATGATCCTAAGGTGCCAAATGTAGATTCTCCACTTCCGGTGTAAGCGTATTCACCGATAACAAAGGATACAGCTCCACGTCGTCCAACACCAGGGAAACTATTGATTTCTACCCAAGAATTGCTTACGGAGTTGTATTTATAGAAGTTTTGAACCAAGGTACTTCCTGAAGCACTTGTTCTACCTGTTCCCACATAGCCTACACCATTCATAGTGAATCCTGTAGCGTGGTAACAAACTCCACCAAGGTAATCCGCTTTTTGCGACCAAGAATTCGTAGCTGGGTCGTATTCCCACCAATCATCGAATAAAATATTAGGACCAGCACCGTTGTAATGGCCAAGCCCCGTGTAGATTTTATTTCCAATGGTGAGCAATGTCGTTCTATGGCGTGCGATTCCTCCAAAATCCGCTTTTTGAATCCAACCTCCTGCGAAGCAATTCAAATTGATAAAGAAGAAAAGTACGAGTGCTGTTAGTCTCATTTGATCAATAATTTTTTCACTGACACCGATGATTCAGTTTGAATTTTGAATACATACATTCCTGATGCGAGATCAGAAAGGTCAATTTCTTGTTTGTTTGAAACATCTATTGTTTTCACGATTTCTCCTCGAGAATCAATAAGAGTAACCATTCCACCCTGAGCACCTTCGAAGAATACACTTGAAGTCGCTGGGTTAGGGAAGAGGCTAAATTTCAATTCATCGATTGATTGAACAGATAATTCTCCTTGACCTATATTGAGGGTATAATCACCAAGTTGGCTGTTCCATCCTTCAACGATTACATAAAGTGAATCATGTCCCGCCGTTTCTATTGTTATTTCAGATTGAGGACCACAGTTGGGTGAATCATCATTAATCGCAATAGGATTTCCCTCAGAATCCGTTACTGTTAGGAAGGTATCAAATGCTGAACCACACGTAGAAATTTCTAAACTAGATAAGCTAGAAAATGCCGTTAGTAAGTAATAAACGTCTGGTGAATTGTACACGGTATTCTGACTTGTATAGCAAACGGCGTTAGAATAGTTTTCACTGAAGGGATAAGTTGACACTGGTCTAGCATCCGCGAAATCGTCGCCAGTGTAGCCAGTACAATCGATCCCTCCTTGAATATCAATAATAAAATCCGTTGAAGATCCCCACGTGTAGCCCGCACACGGGTCTAGAGGAACATTTCCATTTTCTTGTTGGTTGACGCGCATTTTGGTTGGGCCCATCATTGCTGTACTCGGTACAGTGAAGTTGAATACACTTAACGCTGTTGGAGGCGTTCCAGCCCAAACTCCAATTGATTCAGAGCTTTCGAAAATACCATTTTGATTGTAGTCAATCCAAGCTTCTCCAGCTCCTCCAAAGTTTCCTCCGCAGGTTCCAAATTGAATGGAAATATTATAGTTACTCCCTGCTCCTAAAATCACGGATTGAGAGGTGTATTGTTCAACTCCGGTTATCCCAGGGCATCCAGTGTAGGTAATACCTCCGCCATCACCAAATAAGGTAACAGATTCAATATTGGAGTCGTCTGGTGAAGAAGGTCCGCCTGTTAAGCAGTACTGTCCGTAGACAAAGGGAGTTAGAAATAATGTAACGGTTAGTAGAAGTTTAGTCATAGAGTGTAGTTAACAATTTCGAAACAATTTCGATACAATGATTTAATATTACTAAATATATCTCACAAGTTCAGACGTGGAGGGTTCTATATTAGTTGCTCGGATTGAATTCCTAATTGTTTTTCTTCCACTTTTTGAATAGTTTTTTGGTGCTTTTTTTTGTTGCGAAATCTGAGGCGGTTTTACCGTTTTTATCTAGCTGATTGATGTTTGCACCTTTCGCAAGCAAATCCAAAGCGAGATCATTTTGGGAGTATATTGATGCAATAAACAGCGCAGTTTGACCAGTAGCGTTCACAGATGAGTTGATATCGAAGTCGACATCATCTGATAAGAGTTTATTCATCATTTGAATATTCCCCTTTTTAGCAGCAACGTACGCGATATTTTGTACTACATTTTTCTTGTAGGATAATTACGTCATGCTGAGACATCAAAGAAATGATAGATTGAAGGTCTTCGGCAATTAGTGCAGCTTTGATATCACTTTCTAATTTCATGGCCACCTTGTACTGCTCGTTTCGCTCATCTTTGGTCATTGCTCCTCGACTTCTCAAGTAAGAAATGATTTCTTGGTTACCTTCTTTTTGAGCATAATCCATTACGTTTTTCTTGAAGTAACCAATGGAATTTACATCAGCGCCGTTTTCCGCAAGGAACTGCACGATAGTCAGGTTTTGCGCTTTCACCGCTTTGATGATGGCTTGTTCATCGAAATAACATCTCTTGTTTACATCAATCCCTTTCTCAACGAGGAAATAGGCTAATTCTAGGTCGTTTTGTTTGATTGCTTCACACATGAAGGTATTGTCCCAATCGTCAGTTGCATCGATCTCTGCTCCTTTATCGATTAAGAATTTAATGATTTCAACTTCGCTGCACGACGGCCGTTCTCCTTTTCGATCTTGGGTGTTTGGATCAGCACCTTGAGATACGAGTTCTGTTACCCTGTCGAAGTTTCCTTTTTCCACTTCTTTGAAAAGTAAGGACTCACCAGAACTTCCTTTAGTGTTGATATCAGCACCAGCTTGAAGAAAGGTGTTTTGAATTTCATGTCCACTAGAAGAAAATCCGTGTGAGTTAGAAATTACGTAGTAAAATGCTGTTTTATTCAGTTTGTTTTTATGTTTAATATCAGCTCCAAGAGAGAGCAAATACACCATTGCACTTTCACGATCACCAATTGCAGCTTTAATCAAAAGTGTATTTCCATCCGTGCTTTTGTGATTGATGTTCGCCCCTTTTCTGACAAGGAAATCGAAGGTTGATCGCGAATCATCACCCAAAGCATAAAATAGTGCGGTTTCACCTTTGTTGTTTTGGGCATCAACGGTAATTCCTTTTTCTAATAAGTAGGCGCAAACCTGTTGCGATCCATTGCTTGCAGCCTTCATTAACGCATTCTCACCGTCATTGTTTTTCTTGAGGAGATATAGTTTGTATTCTTCCACACACTTTTGAACCTTGCTCAAATCGCCTTTTGACGCAGCAATTAGCAACATGGAATTTCCATCTGAGTCTTCCGAGTTTGTTGGAACGCCTTGCGTTATGAGTTGCTTTACAATTGGGTCATTTGATCGTTTGAACGCTTCAAGCAGGAGCCAAGATTTATCTTCAAGGTCTTTACTCAAACTTAAAATAATGTCATTTTTTCCGTAGTCCAATGCACTATTTATTGCGCGATTGCGAGGAAATCCATGATCAATTAAGACATTGACCATTGCGAGATTGTTGTGCGACACCGCCTCGTCGATGGGAGATACGTAGTACTTTCGAAATAATCCTTTTCGCCTCTTTTGCGAGAAATCTACATCTGCTCCGTTTGCGGCAAGCAGCTTCACCATTTCAAGGTTATTGTTCTCGGTGGCGTATACAATTGCTTGACCGATAGAGAAATTTTGACTGATCAAATATTTTGTAAGCGCTACATTATCTGTTTTAACAGCTTCGTACATACCGCTCCGATCTTCTGCTCCTGATTCAATTAAGTATTTGACAATATTGATGTTCCCTTTTCCGATGGCAATTTTCAAAGCTGATTGATAGTGTCTGTCAACCTCGTTTACATCAGCTCCCGCTTCAACAATCGTTTTGACCTGTGCAAGGT
>CAJQOB010000279.1 GCA_905479845.1 uncultured Flavobacteriales bacterium | reverse complement strand
CTCTGATTTGCTGAATGAGAGCATAGGTGTTGAATGCTGTTGAGAAAGTACCGAATGCGATGTTGAACATGGATAGGTTTTGATTTCTTTTATTGACATATCCACCCCAATTCCATGGGTCAATGTATTGGCGATTGTAATTGATTGCTCCCAAAGTGATTTGACCCAGACCTGACGCCATACCAATTGTAGGGACAATCCAACCGTTCTTTTGAGGTGTTTTTAGATTGCTCAAACTGATAAGCGAGGATGACAGGCTGACTCCGCTCAAAGCAGATGAAGAAATTGCATACCCGGTTGGGACGAAATTCTCATCATAGTAAATTGGAGCTCCATAGGTTGGTTGAATCATGGCGCACTCTTTAAGCGTTAATCCACTTTGCTCAACCCATTTAACCAATTCTGGATTGGTCATTTCATATATCGTCGCGTAGTTTTCTGTCGATTCAATGGAAGCCACTAAATCCTCATAGCCTGTTTGCTGAACCAAATATCCAACGACGCAAATTTGATTATTCTTGTCTCGGAAACATGGTTTTCTTTGATCTGGATAATCATAGTTTGAAGGAAATTCTCCATTTCTCCAGTAAGTGTTCAGCAAGCTAATAGCCGCTTTTCGATTCTTTTGAAGTTCTTTTGAGAGATGCTTGACGTTTTTTTCGAGAAGAAGCTGCTCCACATAAGATAAATGGATCTGAATCCGTTCTTTTTCACTTAAATCTGATGGGACTTCTGTGCCGAATGTGACTTCGTAACTTTCGTTTCCAAGGATAGGGTTAATTCCTTCTTCTGAAGGTCGGTTGAAATACAATCCAGCAATTCCTGCTGCTATTACAATTAGAAAGGGTATTATTTTCATAAGATTGATTTAAAGTCTTTCGTATTTTTGTTGACATCCGCAGGTGCACGGATATATTAATATTAGCGTGTTTCCGTTTACAGAATATTTATAGGATATTGGCGCCGTGCTCATGCAGTTGTCTGGTGAAAAGGTTTCAGTCGAAGTGTCGTATGTGCCAGTATGCGTTGAGCTAGCTTGGTTTGCCATTCCGCACATTTCTCCATTGGCTTCGAAGGTCCCGTTGTTGAAGAATCTGATTTCTTTATTGCTCGAAACGGGCTGGAAAGTTCCACTTCCGTCTCCTGGGTCCATAAGCTCTTCAATTAGATGCCACTTTCCTACAATTACATCTCCGAATCCACACACTGTTTTTTTACAACTCGTAAGGAGAAGAAATAAACTACTAGTAATACATATTGTAATGATTCTCATAATGCGTGTTTTGTAGTATAATGAGTGAAAATCAAAAAGGGTTGCACGAGGAGAGTAAATAATTATCCGAGCATGATTTTTCGACTATATTTGCGCCATGAATTCCAAGAATGCGATGCTTTTTATATTCATCACAATTGTGATTGATGCAACTGGACTTGGGATTATCATTCCGACACTTCCTGATTTGATCGCGGAGACAAGTAATGTTAAACTTGGAGACTCGAAAATGTACGCGGGTTACATCGCCATGGTTTATGCTGCAATGCAATTCATTTTTGCACCAATAGTAGGAGGCTTGAGCGACCGATTTGGGCGCCGTCCCGTGTTGTTAATGTCGCTGTTCGGTTTGGCAATCGATTACATGATTATGTTCTACGCACCATCCTTGGTTTGGCTAGTAATTGGACGCTGTATTTCGGGTATGTTTGGTGCAAGTTATTCCACGGCAACGGCTTATATTGCGGACATTTCTACCAAAGAAACTAGAACGAAAAATTTTGGAATGGTTGGAGCGGCATTTGGTGTAGGGTTCATTATCGGGCCGGCTATTGGAGGGGTGCTTGGAGATGTCGGAATTCGTGTTCCATTCCTGTTTGCAGCGGGACTTTCATTTTTGAATTTCTTATACGGATTCTTTGTTTTGAAAGAGACCTTGTCAGTAGAAAATCGACGTCCATTTTCCTTCAAAAGATCCAATCCAATTGGGTCGTTTATCCAAATTGTGAAGTACAAGGAATTGGCGAATATGTTCGTGGTAATTTTCATGTATTACCTAGCAGGGACGGCTATTCAAAATACATGGGTTTACCTAACCAAAGAACGTTTTTTGTGGACTGAATTGGATGTTGGGATTTCCCTCGCGACAGTGGGCGTTTGCGTTGCAATTGTTCAAGGTGGATTAACAGGAATTTTTGCTGAAAAATGGGGTGATGTGAAAACGGCATACATGGGGCTGGCAATGTTCGTTTTAGCTACAACTGGAATAGGATTAGCGAATCACGGTTGGATGCTCTACGCGCTGATGTTGCCGTATGCATTTACAGGACTCGCAGGACCAACAATTCAAGCGATTATGTCCAAAAACACCAAAGCTTCAGAGCAGGGTGAATTGCAAGGTTCTATAACGAGTATTATAAGTCTCGCAGAGATTGTTGGCCCAGTTTTTATGATGGCATTGATGTCTTGGACAACCGTTGGGATTCCTGAAGATGAACGAATTTATGGTTCACCGTATTTCGCTGCTGCGATCTTTGTGTTGGCCGCATTTTTCTTCTTTTATCGTGCAGTTAAAAAGCGATCAGATTGAGCAGAATGTCTTCTCTCAGTGTCTCTGCCAATTAGCGAAACAAATGAAAATGAGAAGTGCGTTTTCGTCTAAATCTTGATTAAAATCACATCGATTTCTCTACAATTTCATCAACCAAGGTTGGGTCGAGAAGAGTGGAAGTGTCTCCAAAATTGGATTTTTCTCCTTCTGCAATCTTTCTCAAAATTCGTCGCATGATTTTTCCAGATCTCGTCTTTGGAAGTCCAGTAACCAACTGAATTTTGTCAGGCTTTGCGATCTTTCCAATTCCTTCTGAAACTGAGTTGGTCAAAGCGGCAACAATTGTTTCAGTGTCTTCAATTTTACTCGGGTCAACAACTACGTATGCATAGATTCCTTGCCCTTTTATGTCGTGAGGATATCCCACAACTGCCGACTCAATGGCATATTCATTTGTGTTGATTGCGTCTTCAATTTCAGCTGTTCCAAATCGGTGGCCTGAAACATTAATCACGTCATCCACACGACCAATAATTCGATACATTCCGTCCGAATCACGCTTCGCTCCATCTCCTGTGAAATAGTAGTTTTCATAGTTAGAGAAATAAACGTTTTTACAGCGCTCATGATCGCCATAAGTTGTTCTCAAAATCGATGGCCAAGGATGCTTGATACAGAGGTAACCTTCTTTCTCGTTTTCTTCAATTTCCTTTCCGTCGCTATCTAAAAGGATAGGTTGGATCCCTGGTAGTGGGTATCCAGCGTGTGTTGGATGCATAGGTGATAAATTCCCAAGCCCTGAAAGCATGATCCCTCCGGTTTCCGTTTGCCACCACGTATCAACAACAGGACAGTTTTTCTTTCCAATGTGATCGAAATACCATTGCCATGCTTCCTCATTGATCGGTTCTCCAACGGACCCAATTACTTTCAGTGAAGAAAGATCACTGCGATTGACCACGTCTAATCCACACCCCATTAAGGAACGGATTGCTGTTGGCGCAGTATAGAATTGATTGACTTTATACTTTTCGCAAACCTGCCAGAATCTACCTGGATCAGGATAAGTTGGGACTCCTTCAAAAATGACTGAAGTTGCACCAGCTAAAAGCGGCCCGTAAACGATATAAGAGTGCCCAGTGATCCAACCGATATCTGCTGTACACCAAAAGACGTCTCCTTCTTCATATTGGAAAACATTTTGGAAAGAATAGGAAGTATATACCATGTATCCACCGCACGTATGGACAACGCCTTTCGGTTTTCCAGTCGAACCAGAGGTGTATAAAATGAACAACATGTCTTCGGCATCCATCACTTCGGCTTCACAGCTTGTTGATTGACCTTCCATCATTTCGTGATACCATAGATCACGATCAGATTTCATCTCAGGGTTTGAGTGAATGCAGTCAACAACGATCGAATGTTCTATACTTGGGCACGTTGATAGTGATTCATCCACCATTGATTTCAAATCGACCTGTTTCACTCCTCGATTGAGTCCATCTGCAGTAATCACAAGTTTTGCTTGGGCATCATTGATCCTATCTGCAAGGGCATTTGAAGAGAAACCCGCGAAAACGATTGAGTGTATTGCTCCAATTCGAGCACAAGCTAAAATCGCCACAACAGATTCAAGAATCATGGGCATGTAAATACAAACCCGATCACCCTTGGTTACTCCTAAACCACGCAT
>CAJQOB010000278.1 GCA_905479845.1 uncultured Flavobacteriales bacterium | reverse complement strand
AATGAAAGAAGACACGAATCACTGGACTACCAAAAACCAGTTAACTGGTATCAAGCTGTCGCTTGATTATTATACTAATTTTGAATAAACCCTGTCCTAACAAATGGGGTATCTACACTAAGCTATGATAATCCTGACATTAGAGTATAAAAAAAGCCTCGAAAAATACAAGGCTTTTCTCTGGCGGATAGCAGGGGAGCGTTATCGAACCCCATTTTGGAGGAATTGGAGCAGTTGAATGTGCTGTATGAATGCTTAATGAATTAAAGTTTTAGCTCAGTCCTATGTTATGCATATTAATGGGTTGTACGACTCAGCTCCAAAAGTAATGGCGTCAGTGCAACTAGAACTAGTGTCACTCCAAGCCATTCAAGTAATGATTTTTTCTTCTTACGTTGTACCATTCAATTAATTTGTTTCTTCTCTGTCCGAAACTTTTTCAACTTCTATGTCAAAAGATTCATCGTCATCATCAAAAGAGCCTGATCGTCCAGCGACAATTGTTGAAACCGGAATCAAATAAACAACTTCTTTAGAATCATAAATAAGACCGTTCACAATATCCCCTCTGAATGGAAAGGTTGAGCGCTCCAAATCTCCTTCTGAATACCCCCTATAAACTTCATCTCGAAGTGAAGGCTGCAACTTTTAATAACTTTTAATTATTCGATTCATGATTGAAAATATTAGTGTTAATTTCACTTATTTAAGTGATAATAGTATAGGAAGAAATAAAATATTCAACTAAAATAATTCTATAACATGAAAATCTGTTTCATCATGTATCCTTGGGAACGCGTCAATCCCAAGCAGGATTCTACACTACGTATGATTCATGAACTTTGCTCAAGAGGGCATGAAGTGGCAGTAACGCATCCACCGAATCTTACGATCAGAGACAGTGTTACTTTGAGTCTTTGTAAAACAATCGTTGGTACGAATAAAGTGTCTACAAGTATTCCCTCTTTTTATAAGTCTGTTGAGTTTACGGAAGAGATGAAGGAGTTAAAACACTTCGATGTAATTTTCATGCGTGATAATCCGCCGATGGATCCGTTGGTCTTGAATTTCTTGGATTCGATTAAGGATGATGTGTTTATATTGAATGCTGTTGATGGATTGCGAGAGACCAACAATAAGATTTATACAGCGGCATATTACGATCCTAAACGGGAGCTAATTCCTGCAACGCATGTTTCGAAAAACATTGATTATTTACTCCGAATAATTGAGGAGTCAGAAAATGAGAAAATGATTTTAAAGCCTCTTGATGGTTATGGAGGAAGTGGAGTCATTGTAATTGAGAAGTCTGCCATGCACAATATTAAATCATTGCTCGATTTCTATATCCATAGAACGGAAGGAAAGTCCAGTTATGTGATTTTACAAGAATACGTTGAGGGTGCAGAAAATGGAGATGTACGCGTTTTAATGCTAAATGGTGAACCAATCGGTGCCTTACGTAGAAGACCTGCTAAAGGAGATGCTCGCTCTAACATTTCCGCAGGAGGAACTGTTGAAAAATATAAGCTCACTAAAGCCGATAAAATTCTTTGTAAAAAAGTAGGTGAGAAACTAGTGCGAGATGGAATCTACTACGCTGGATTGGATTTAATTGGAGGAAAATTAATTGAAGTAAATGTGATGAGTCCAGGAACAATAACTGACATTAATAAATTAAACAATACGAAAATACAACGTAAAATTGTCGATTATCTTGAACTTGTAGTTGAGGAGATTAGTGATAGAAAAAACAAGTCTGAACTTATAAAAATTGATATTGATGAAACGATTGGAGATTAAAGAAATCATTCAATTAATTGAATCAGAAAAACATTTTGAAGCAATCGCTAGTGACGGTTCATTTACAATAAAAGTAAACCGATATCTTCCCTATTGTTGCACAGCGATTCATGACGGAAGTAATCTTCGTCCTAAACTAAAGGAAAAAATAGAACACGACGAGTATAGTCGTTGGTTCGAAGAAGATCCTTTTACAGGAGATTTTATTGCTTCGATGCCAATTACGCTCATCGGGCATGATTCACGTTTTGAATATGATCTCAATCGCAGACCTGAAGAATGTATACTAGAAACAGCATGGGGAAAGAATGTTTGGAAGAAGAAACTGACACCTAAAGATCGACAGAAAAGCCTTAAAAAACATGCGAATTACTATAAGACAACTCATGCTTTAATTACCAAACTGGAAGAGTTATTTGGTGGGTGTATTGTATACGATATGCATTCATACAATCATGAGCGTTGGGATCGTAAAGTTCCTCTTTTCAATATTGGAGCGGAACGAGTAGATATGAAACGCTACGGTTCCGTGGTTGAGCATTGGCGTTCAGAATTGGAGACAATTAAATTGGAAAATATCGAAAATGTTTCTGCGGTAAATGATGTCTTTTATGGAAGAGGTTACAACCTTGAGTACATTACCGACAATTTCAAGAATACGTTGGTTCTGGCTACTGAGGTTAAGAAGGTGTATTGTAATGAACTAACAGGTGATGATTACCCAAATATTATTAAAAGTCTTCAACAGCAATTAAAGATTCGAATTCTCAACAATGCAAACTTCTTCAGTCAGAAGAATTCAAATTGGGAACACAATGTTAAATCGAAGTTGCTTGATAAAACAATGGAATCGTCGATTTTGAAAGTGGACAAGGAGTTATTTCAGCTCTTGAAAAACTTCGAATTATTGGCTTTTATAAATCCGAACAACAATATTCAAGAGAAAAGACGTTTTTTTAAAAATCAATGTTCGGAGCTTCCTAAATTCAAATACAGTCCAATCCGAATCAATCCATTTGAATTAAAACAAAAGCTGAGTAATCTTAAAGTTCAGGACATTTCTGACGTCTCTATTCGACACATGTATGAATCGGTCATCAACAGTTATTTCGACAAGATTGATTTGCTGTCCTCTTTGAACACACCTAAGTTTTTATACAATTCTCTGCGTTATTTCGGACGACCTTCTAAAAAAGACATTCAAAATGCACATTACTTCTTGCATTTACCAGCCGTTTCAGGAGAACCGAAAAGATCACCAAGTTTGGGTGTTGATGAGGCGATGGTTTCTTTTAGGCAAGGACTGGAGAGTTATGGTTTTGAAAGTAAAATCGAAAAGAGCAATCGTGTTATTGCACAAGTGATGGTGCTGAATGCTAAGAAAACAATTTTATTCAATCCAGCTGCAAAATTCACCCGAGGACAAATTAATGCTCTTGTAGAGCATGAGGTTGGGGTGCACATGGTTACAACGATGAACTCCAATGCTCAAAAACTTCACTTATTCAACCTTGGACTTCCGGTAAATACTATGACTCAAGAGGGCTTGGCAATTCTAGCGGAATACTTGAGTGGAAACATTTCAATGAAACGGCTTAAAAAACTGGCTTACCGCGTTATTGTGGTTGATATGATGTGTAGTGGGGCGGATTTTATTGAGTGTTATAATTTCCTTGTAAATGATCACAACTTGGATCAGGATGATGCTTTCAGTGTGGTTACACGAATTTTTAGAGGTGGTGGTTTTACAAAAGATTATCTGTACTTGAGTGGGTTTGTTAAGATTTTGAGAATGTGGGAAAACGATCACGATTTAGAACCACTCTTAGTCGGGAAAACATCTCTTGAGTTCCGCTCTGTTATAAGTGAAATGATTCAGCGCGAAATGGTGCAAAAACCTACTTACGTAACAAATAGTTTTAAGAATCCTGAGCTGAATAAGAACGATGAAATTTACAAGTATATATTGAGCGGATTGAAGTAGCACTTTTTGAGTATCAGTTAAACCTAACGGTTCTCAACCAGGAGACGCGGGCTTCTTGGGGTGGTTGTTCAGCCCGTGGCTTTTAGTTGATGTTAGTGGTGTTTTTCATTTTCCTCAGTTCCTTGTACAGGTCACCGCAACAGAAGGCATTCAGTCTTGAACTTTAAAACAATATGTGAATTTGAATTAGAAAACAATCAGAAACAATTAGTAGTATGATCTTTTCTTAATGTCCACTTTTTTGTTGTATTTCTAATACTCATATTAATTGATTTTGGGTTATTCTAATAAGTATTGAAAAATAAGCGGAGCTACAATTGTCGCATCTGATTCAATGATGAATTTAGGGGTGTCTATATCGAGTTTGCCCCATGTGATTTTTTCATTCGGTACGGCTCCAGAATATGAGCCATAGCTTGTAGTTGAATCAGAAATTTGACAGAAATAGCTCCAAAATGGCGTATCAGTTCTTTCCATATCCTGATAGAGCATAGGAACGACACAAATAGGGAAATCGCCCGCAATTCCTCCGCCAATTTGAAAGAATCCGATCCCCTCTTCACCTGCGTTATCAGTATAATAATCGGCAAGCCACATCATATACTCAATTCCAGACTTCATTGTTGAGGGGTCGAGTTCTCCTTTCAGGCAATAAGATGCAAATATGTTTCCCATTGTAGAATCTTCCCATCCCGGAACTACTATTGGCAAATTCTTTTCGGCAGCCGCTAACATCCACGAATTAGCTGGGTCTATTTCGTAATATTGCTTGAGAACTCCTGACAAAAGAAGCTGATACATAAATTCGTGCGGAAAATATCTCTTTCCATCACTCTCAGCTTCCTTCCAAATGTTGAAAACGTGTTTTTGAAGTCTTCGAAAAGCTTCTTCTTCGGGAATGCATGTGTCAGTTACCCGATTCAACCCCTTTTCGAGTAGCGCCCACTCCTCGGCCGGGGTCAAGTCACGGTAATCTGGCACTCGCTCATAGCTGTTGTGAGCTACCAAATTCATAATATCTTCTTCAAGGTTCGCTCCTGTACATGAAATAATATGCACTTTATCTTGTCTGATCATTTCCGCAAGTGAAATACCTAATTCAGCGGTGCTCATTGCTCCTGCTAGGGAGATCAGCATTTTCTTTCCCTCTTTCAGATGTAGTTCATAGCCTTTTGCCGCGTCGACCAAAGAAGCGGCGTTGAAATGTAAATAATGCTTCTCAATAAAATCTCTTATTTCTTGTCCCATGATTGTAAGTGGTATTTATATGAAAGTAGTTTGTAATAGAGTTTTGCAGCCATGAAATCAGGAGCATTCATACCTTTTATTGGAGCAAGTTCAACAATATCAAATCCTACAACGTTCGCATTCCGAAAGACCATTTTTAGTAAATCCAATGTTTCATTCCATAGAAGTCCTCCCGGTTCGGGCGTACCTGTGGATGGCATTATTGAAGGGTCGAAGACATCAAGATCGATAGTGATGTAAACGTTTTCACCCAACAAATTCACTACATCCTCTTTCCAATACTCGTTTGAACGAATGTCATAGCTTGGAAAAAAGTACCCTTTACGAACGTGTGTTAACTCTGACTCATCCATGCTTCTTATACCAACCTGAACGAGATCACATGTTTTGGAAGCTTCATGCATTGCACAGGCATGATTACAAGCCGAACCTTCGTACTCTTGTCTTAGATCAGAATGAGCATCAAGTTGAAGAACTGTCAGATCTCTGTATTTTTTTCTAAACGCCCGAATACTTCCAATACTCACGGAATGCTCACCTCCCAACAAGGTTACAAACTTGCCCGTCGTCAAATAATCCGTCACTTCCTTATCCACTGCTTCAACCATTGCTTCTGGCGAAGAGTCTTCTAAAACAGGATCAGACAAATAAATTCCCTTTTTATACACCTCGGAATCTGTTTCAATATCATACAGTTCCATGTTTTTGGCGGCTTCAAATATTGCCTCTGGTCCCTTATCGGCACCTTTTCCGTAGGTACTCGTTCCATCATACGGCACGGGTATCAAAACTACTTCTGAGTTTTTAAAATCAGCGTTCTCTTCAGGTATTCCTGCAAATGTTTTCATTGATATCCTAAAATTTGTAACATATCCTGACTGGTTTGCTCTTCACGATATATGAAGTCCACAAACTCGCCATTCTCATCTAAGTCTATAATTATATGTTTCGGAGCAGGTATCAAACAATGTTTAATCCCACCATATCCTGAGATAGATTCCTGATACGCTCCAGTATTGAAAAAGCCAATGTGTAATGGTTTGTCTGATTTGTACTCGGGAAGGTAAATCGCATTGATGTGCTGTTCCGAATTGTAATAATCATCGCTATCACATGTCATTCCGCCTAGAAATACGCGTTCGTATTTGTCCTTCCAACGGTTAATTGGAAGCATGACGAACCTTCTGTTTATTGCCCAAGTATCCGGTAGCGTTGTCATAAACGAACCATCTATCATGTTCCAGCGCTCCTTATCGTTCTGTTTCTTCTGATTTAGAATTGAGAATATCGTTCCTCCTGATTCAGCAACAGTGAAAGAACCAAACTCCGTGAATATATTTGGGTGATCTGATCCAACACTTATCGCTCCTGATTTTATCTGAGCAACAATCTCCGTTATCATGTACTTATAGTCAAAATCAAATGCCAATGAGTTTTTTACAGGAAAACCTCCTCCGATGTCTAAGTGACGAATCGGCGCATCAGCTTTTACAAGTTCTGTATAAACATTAATGAATTTTCGGAGTTCATTCCAGTAATAAGCATTGTCTCTGATCCCCGTATTCACAAAGAAATGCAACATGGTAACTTTGAATTTCTTATGCCCTTTTAGCTTCCATTTAAAAAAGGGTACAATATCCTTGTATCCGATGCCTAATCGTGATGTGTAAAATTCGAATTTGGGATCTTCTTCCGAAGCAATTCGAATACCTATTTCAAGTGGGGTGTCAATTGCCGTATCGAGCAGTTCAAATTCATCAATACTATCAATAATCGGAATAACTCTATCAAAACCAAGAGCTATCAGTTCTGCAATTTTTGATATGTATTCCTCTGTTTTATATCCATTGCATAAAACAAAAATGTCATCCTTTAATAGACCTTGATTGTACAATGATATAATGATATCCAGATCAATAGCCGAAGAGGTTTCAATGTTTACCTTTTTCTTGAGGCATTCTTTGAGAACAAAATCGAAATGAGAGCTTTTAGTGCAATAACTATAATGGTAGCTACCCTCGTAGTTGTTCTCTTCGAAAGCTTGTTTAAACCAGTCTCTGCATTGTTCAATTTTTTCTCCAATAGCTGGCAAAAAAGAAAACTTCAGAGGAGTTCCATACTTTCTAACTAATTCGGCTAAATCGATATCATGAAAACGTAAGCTTCCCTCTTCTAGATAAAATTCTGGTTGTGGAAAATCGAACGTTTGTTCAATTAAATCTTGGTACTTATTCTTCATCAGAAATTTCGTCATCATCAAATTCTACACTCTCTCCATCTTCTTCGCCTTCTTCTAATTTTTCTTTATATGAAGACTTCATTTCTAGAATAGAAGAAATTGGAACTAAATAGATACAATCATCTGTTTTGAACAACACTCCTTCTTCCAAATCACCGTTATAAGGAAAAACCGTACGTTCCAACTCTCCCTCAGAATAATCCAGGTAGAGTTCATTTTGAACCCTTGTATTCAGCTTCTTAAAAGCCTTTATAACCTTCTTCATAATCATTCATTTTTAATTCAAATGTCACCTATAAAAGTGATAATAACTACACCTGATACCGTATTAAGTAAAATTCACTAATATTGACAAAAAATAAATTGATTTTATATGAAATTAGATGAAGTTGATGTGAAAATCCTTGAAAAACTCCAAGAGAACGCAATGATAACGGCAAAGGAACTGGCTTCTGAACTATCGTTAACTACAACTCCGATTTATGAGCGTATAAAGAAGTTACAGAACTCTGGAATCATAAAACAATACGTGGCGCTGTTGGACGCAGACATTGTAGGGAAAAGTATAACGGTATTCATCAACATCACAATTAAAGACCATCACTCTGAGAAGCGCGATGAGTTCGTGAAACAAATGGAAAAACTAAAATCCGTCGTTGAGTTTTATCATACGTCTGGAAGCTTTGATTTCTTGGCTAAGGTTCGATTTGCCAACATTCATGAATTCAGAGATTTTCTCGTCAGTGAGCTTTCGTCAATTCATAACATCAGCGATATTGAAAGTCAGATCGTTTTGGAAGAGATTAAGTACTCAACTAAGATAATTGGTCTCGATTCTATTTAATTTATGTTGAAGAAGAAAATCAAAGCAATTCTATCAAAATAAGAGTCGCCTAGTAACAAACTAGCACCGCAAATTATTTTTGAGCATCCGAGCTGTATTCCGAACTTCCCGTGTTATCTAGTTTCTAAACAAACTGAGCATTTCAACCCTATCGAAATGCTCAAACTCCGATTTGATACAGGCATAAATCCTTCGTATTATGAATAGAGGAAAATATCAAGGTTACTTATTTTTAAGTAATGTCTCAAGATAAGGGCAAGAACATTTTACAAATCGAATAAACCAAAAAAGCCTCAAAAATAGTATGTTTTTGAGGCTTTCAATTCTGTGCGGGGAGAACGGGACTGTTATCGAACCCTGTACTAGATGATTTGCAAGTGCTTGATGAACTAAATCGAGAATTAAAACAAGCATCCAGATCAAATCTCTACGGAAATTAATACGTCATTCAGGGTAAAAATAAACCCACTATAACTTGACTACAGTCGCTGTTTGAATGATTCCATTTTCGCCAAATATCTTCAAGATGTATGGCTTATTCGAAGGTAATTTTTCACCTAAAACAACCGTGTGCTTTCCAATGTCGAAATTTCCGAGCGAAACATTTTCTACTATCCGACCGCTGAAATCTACGAATTGAAACGAAATCCCTTCAGCTTGATTTAATTTAAACTCTACCTCTAATTTTTCTTTGAATGGATTCGGGGATAACTTTAAATCAAACGTTTCAATTTCAACTTCATTTCCTCCTGCAAAACCACTGATATTTACTGGAATAACCTGAGCATTTTTAACCATCATTGTATTCATATCAATGTAATCAAAGGTTATTTGACCTGTAAATTCTATGCTAGGATCTGTAAGAACTCCAAACCTCTCTCCAGGGAATAAATAAACAGTATCTGAAATTTCTTCTGCGGGAAGAGGACGACCATCGGAGGCAATTATCCGAGCATTCAACTCTGGAGGAAAAATAACTCTAACACCACAAAACCCAATGTTTGTCAACCGAGTGTAATCGATTTGACCTACCGCGCTATTAAAAACAGTATTCGAGTCAATTAATTGTTGATCTGAAAGGCCATTAATTAAAAAGAACTGAGGGTCAAATTTCGGAATTTCAACCTGATGAATCGTTAACGTACTGTCATGATCATGAAGCAGAACTGAATCCGTATGCCAAGCTGTGTCTATTTCAGATAGAAAAAAGGAATGTTCCTGGGTGTACTCATAGCCTCCGTTCCATGTAGTGTTGCTTCCATTGGGAGGTCTGACAATAATCAAACCATACATTCCTGCTTGTACATGAATTGTTGATGCTACATGACAGTGATACAAATATGTTCCCGCGTGTGGCGCTTTAAAGTGATAATACCCATGATCCATGTGGTGAACGTCAAACGATAAATGAGGTACGCCATCATTTTGTTGATCCACATCTAAACCGTGTAAATGAATTGTATGTGGAGCACCTTGAGAAACGTTCCAAAGATCAATATGAACGGAGTCGCCTTCATTCATTTCTAACGTGGGTCCTGGTACACCTGGCTGCTCACCCAATGATTGGGCAAATCCAAACACCCGGATTGTGTCATTATTCGTAAGAATTTTCTCTCCCGTGTTTCTCGCAATCAACAAAAAGTTGAGATCTTGCTGTGACGAAGCGAAAAGTAAGATGCCAAACGAACAAATCAGTGTTGTTGTAAACTTACTCATAATCAATTTATTAACATGGTTAAAAACATTCCGTTTGGATATATATTGCCACCACTAACCGCTACAAGGTTATGATCATGAACAGGATATTCACCGGGCTGATCGGGTACAATTTTAAGAATAACAACTTCCATGCTGTAGACAGGAACGGTATCTTTACTCCTTCCTACGTGTGATGGGAATTTACTTGATTGAATAATTTCTCCATGATAGCCATGTAAATGGATCGAATGCAATGATTGCCCCGTGTTTACCATGTAAATGTAGATCGTATCTCCGACACTTCCAGTTACGCGAGCATCACTATCCTCATTAATGTAGGGATTACTATTCCCATTTATTGTGAAATAATTAGGGTAGTATTGTGTCCAATCGACGGGAATACCTTGATTCAAGTTTTCATTAAATAGAACTTGATGGTCCTTCATGTTCCAGAAAAATCTGTGAATATTCGCATTTGGAGAACGACAAACAATCATACCTCCGGCTCCCATGTATCGAAACGATTCAGATTGAGTTGGGTCGTAAAAAATATACGCGCCTTCTTCCTGAAATTGGAATGATACGAGTATGGAACTATTCGCCGGAATTACAGAGTTTACAGAATTTACTCCTGTATAGTGCTTTATATCGAATCCATGTGTTAAGCTGTCTGTATTGATCACCAACAATTCCATGGTATCATCTACATCAAGAAACAAACGTTCATTCTCTCGATCAAAAACTGAGGTGTTGTTAAACGCGAAATAGGGAATATTTGTACTGTCCACGGCCAACATTGTTCCTCTGTTCAGATAGACCGTATCAGAGACAATAGTAGCATACGATGAAAACGCACAAATAACCCCTACCGCAAGCAACGCAACCCTCAGAGGGTTACTTTTTCTAAGCATATCTACTTGATAATAAGTCGTTTTGTTCTAACACCTTTCTGCGTTGAAAGTTGAACCAAGTAGACCCCTGGACGTAAGTGAGAGACGTCTAGTGTGTCTTGACCGTTTTCTTCAAGAGAAACCTTTTGACCAAGGCTATTGTAAATTACCCCATTGTTCGCTGTAAAGCCATCAACCGTAACCATGTCATTTGCTGGGTTGGGATAAATGCTGAATTTATCTTGAGTTTGAGCAGTTAAAGAAGCAGTTGCTGCATCATAAGTAATGTTCCACGAAACAGTATCACCGCGGGTGTAATCCTCAGAATCGTACACGTATATTTCAACCAATCCATTCCCTGAATTCGGTCCTGTTGTCAATTGAATTTTAAACCATCCAATCACCCCGTTTTGAGCCTCTGTTACCGTAATGGGAGTCATTGATCCAGTTTGAGGAATTCCAATCGCACATCCACCGTAATCACAAAGTGAATAACTCCACGCAGTTGGAAAGCTATTACTTACTAATTCCCAATCATATTGAATTGCTTCAGCTGTTGGAGTATTAATGTCAATGCGAAACCCTTGAAAGTTTTCATCTGTTACTGTTTCCACTAAGTGTTGTCCTAAAGGGTAACTAAAGTCTTGTGCGTTCCCTGTGATCGATAAAGTCAGGAAGGCCACGAATATGTATAAATTTTTCATTTCTTAATTTTTAAATTATCATTTGATTTATTGCGAATAAAAAACAATTTCTAAATAATGAACGTTTCTAACTCAATGAGTAATTGCCGCCCATGCGAAAAATTTGGAGGCGGATATTCTACCACCTTCTCTACAAGATCTTCAGGACGTATTTTCTGTATCTCATAAACATTCTTTGGAAAGGGAATAAGGTTGAAATCATTCGCGAGTTCAGCTTGAAAATGATCAGAGGTGAAAAATCCGTTAGGAATAAATTTAACAAGGTTAATTGTTGTTTCACAGCATCCACTTCCAGATTCCCCCGAGCAGCAACAATTATTGAAAAAATATTCACACCTTACCTGCCCTGAGATTGGGCACTTATTCTCATAAATGGTTATCCCATTGTTTGAAAACAAGAAGGTAACTAGTGCAAGTAACGCGAATATTTGTCTTATCACTATCATAACTGACAATCAAAGAACAAATAATCTATGAAAGTACGGGTGTTTCCTTGAAGAATTTTAAGTGTTGATTGAATTCCTATGTAGGAAATTAGTGAGTTCTATCATCGCTTCGTGGACTTTTTTGTCTTTAGGCAAAAAAAAGATCATAACACCTACTCTTTTTAGAACTTGATTTTTTTGTAGAGAGAGGGATTAGTTCCGCTTCGCTCCATGCTTTCAGACTTCGGATCACCACAACAACCTGTGGACTAAAAATTGAAATTGATTTTCGATCTTTGACTCCTAAATAGGATGAATTGGAAGATTTAGCATTGCTTAAGCTGCTTTTACCAGAGTATCTGGTAGAATATTTTAGTGTTAGCCGATATAGTAAGAAGGAAGATCGCCTTCACTTGTATTTTGAGGAAAAGAACATTCCTCCAACGGAGTATTTTAGTGATCGTTTAAGTTCAAAAGGTTTTTATGATGAGATTGTTGTTCAAGACTTTCCGATTCGAGGTCAAAGTGCTTATTTACATATTAGACGTAGGAGGTGGATGAACTACACGACGAATAAAGTAGTAAGTCGTGATTGGGAATTAGTAGCCAAAGGAACACGAATGAC
>CAJQOB010000277.1 GCA_905479845.1 uncultured Flavobacteriales bacterium | reverse complement strand
CTGCTGCGGCTAAAACTTGAGATGACTTTAACGCCGTTGGGTGATAAGCAGCATCAGCCGTTGAGTACGTTTGTCCAAAAAGTGTCTTCCACTGATTATTGTAAACAATCGTGTCCCAATCTATTTGTCCATTTTCATCATAAATTATTGACGAACCAGAATTGAAGTAACGCTCTCCTCCACCTCTACCGATAGATACATAAGCCATGTTCGACCAAGACAACTTCTTATTTACCTTCCAGAAATCTTTTAACGTGATCTGCGGTTTATGATAAAAATTTCTGCGTTCATTCTGAATCGTTTGTTTTCCGTCAACCGTTCTGTATCCCCAGTGCTGATTGAATCGTAATCCACGATCACGAACAGTTCCAAACGTTGAATCTGCAATTCCGAGACTTCTAGCATAATCTGAATCCCAATATTCCACAGCTTGGCTGTACGAGCGCTGACCGTGTTGCTGAGGAGCACCGAACCCACTCAAAGAAACAACGTGGTTTTTAATTCTTTTTTGGATTTTTAAATAGTAGAACCCTCCTTGAGTATTCAAACCATCAACCCATCCATTTCCTTGTTTGTACGATCCTGAAGCAAGAATACCCCATCCATTCTTCAAAGCTCCAGACTTATATGAAATTGAAGTTCTAAGAAAATTTCCAGAACCGTATTCCTGACGAACTTTAATTTTTCGTTTTCCACCAGTGGACATTGTCAAAATGTTCATTGTTCCACCAACGGACGGCATTGCCAATTTTGTAGCCCCTAAACCACGTTGCAATTGAATTTGAGAAGTAATTTGATCCAAACCAAACCAGTTTGACCAGTACACAGCTCCGTTTTCCATGTCATTCACAGGAACTCCATCGATCATCACCCCAACGTTACGTTGGTCAAATCCACGAATTGTGATACGGGCATCGCCATCTCCTCCACCTTGTTGTGTAGCATGTACACCTGGTTTCGAATTCATGATCATTGGAAGATCTTGCGATCCCAATTCCTCGCTAATTTCTTTTGTTCCGATATTAGATACCGCAACTGGTGTTTTTCTATCCTTCACCAATTGTGCAATAACCTCAACTTCTTCTTGATCCAATGTTTTTCCATGGAAAACATCATATACAAATGGACTTTCATTCACATCAATCTCAACTGTCATTGAGTCGACATTCAATCCTGTGATAATCATGTTGTATACTCCAAATGGAACATTTTCTATGGTGTAATTACCATCCATGTCCGTTTTTGCTCTTAATGGAGTCTCTGAAGGTTTTAGTTCGATTTTCATTCCGGGCATTGGTAGTCCATCCATGTTGGATTTAAGAACTCCAGATACTTGAGAATTTTGCGCAGATGCCGAGAGAGCAATAAGAAGCGCGAAAATTGATACAATTGATTTCATACAAAAACTGGCTTTTCATGAAAAGAGGTCGAAAATTTCGACCTCTTTCATAATTTATATTCTGTAATTATTTAACGATTACTCGTTTCGTAATATCGTTTCCTAACGAGTCCTTCATTTTCACGAAGTAAACACCTCTCTTTGCTCCTAAGTCGAAAGAAAGAACTGCACTCGAGTTATTCTTAACAGTTGAAATAGTTTGTCCTAAAGCATTTACAACAACTACATCTCCGTAAGCACCTTTTACAAAGAACTCGCCCTTCGTTGGATTTGGGAAAACTGAAATTTTCTCAGCAGCTAACTCATCTGTTGAAGCAGGAGTACATCCACAATCATGTTCTCCAAGGCTAGACCAGTTTCCGTAATCTTGTCCACCGATATTAATAAGAGCTGGAATTGAATCATACTCCGCAAGAGCATCGAAGAAAGAGATAGCAGGATTTGTTTCTCCTGTCATTACTGTTGATTTACGGATCAACGAGTGATCTTTTGTTACAACAGTTCCTGCTCCTGTATATGGGAAGTCAGTTGACCATCCATCACCTGGATCTTCACCAATCTTTCCGAAAATATCAACTACAACTGCAGCTCCTGGGTTTGCTGCGTCACCTTTTGCCAAAGCGACAGCATCGTTTCCGTTCCAGTAAAATGTATTTGATACTGCATATTCTGGGCTATAGAATGCATCAGCACGAGCTTGTAAAGAATCCCAAACTGGAATATCCTGATTTGTTCCGTTCGGATCTAATTTTTCAAGTACTCCAACATGTACATCATAAGCTCCAATCGTTCCTGTCAATTGTACCGCGTTTTGTGCCGTTGCAGAAGTAGCGCCATTTCCGTAACGAATAACAATGTATTCGCTTAAATCGATTGAAGCGGCAGTAGGATTATAAATTTCAAGTGCTTTGTTGTTTCCAACACCTTCAACGTACTCTGAAATGAATAAATCCGAGCAATCTTGGGCATATGTCATTGTGGCCATGATTGTTCCAATAAATAGTAATGTTCTTTTCATAGGGGATTGTATTATAATATAATTGTTATTTACTGATTAAGAAACGATGTGGTAGGGTGATGCGTTGGGTAGAAACTTCCCCATACTCCGACGAGAAGTTTTTGAAATCTGCTATGTGAACCAGGTTCATTTATTCATTCATCACTCAATAAATTACTTTCATGGTTTCAGCACATTAATTGCCTCAAGGATGACACAAAAGTATTCGCCCACAAAAATAAGGCATTTTAAGTATGTGTACATAATTTAATTATTAACAAATCAGGGCAAACTCACACTTTATTGTTGATAAACACCTCAATAATTCACTAAAAATCAATAGTTTAACAGTTTGAAAATGAATATATTTAACTGGTAATCAAACAGTTAAATAATTATGGACACTAACAACAAATTGAACAG
>CAJQOB010000276.1 GCA_905479845.1 uncultured Flavobacteriales bacterium | reverse complement strand
AGGTAGTCACGCCAAAAAGCGTGACTAAGCAAGATAGATCTCCCGAAGGAGAACTTCTTTGAACTACTAAAATACTTTTTTCGTTTTTTACTTGGTTTTAATAACAGTACCTTTTTTTTATTCCGACTGTAACACATTTGTAACACAAAACGGGAATAAGGACCATTAAACGTGCTTCATCTGTTATAGTGCCGTAGAACTTTTCTCTTGTGTATAAGATAGGCTTCCCCAAGCCTTTAAAAACGACAGTTGAATATTTCGAGTGGAAGACCAATTCGAGAATTCATTATGATTAATAAGCGTTTTACCTCCTCAAACCAGCGTTAACGGCAGCGGCGATAAGGATTAACATGATAGAAATTAGAATGGGAGTAAAAATGAGAAGTAGTGCCTTTTTGTTACGAATGTTAATCACAAACATTAATACAAGCGCTCCGAGAATCAGCAAGTATGCATTTAGAATTTTGAGATTTCCATTGTTATGATTCATTTCTGGGACATTGGACGTATTCAGCCGTTTCAGTTTTTTGTATCTTCGAAACATGAAATGGAATCACATGTTCATTCTTCTTTTCGAGACCTCTTTGCTGGCGAATAGCAACATAAGTTATTCTCAGGAAGAAGCAAAAGATTACTACTTCAAACTGTCAGATTTCAAAGAACCGAAAATCTACCTATACGAAAACACGACCTATCCCGAACTTGGGCAATATTGGAAGATTTCATCGTCACCTGATAGTAATCTGCTAATAACAGAAGCTCATTTGTTAGATTTCACGCAGTTCGAAATTTTTAAAGAGTGTTATGATTCAACAGGATCAAAGGTGGTAGAATACATCATGATCGAAGGTTTGGATTCAATTCGAACGGAAATATTAGAGTCTGACGTATATCGCTGGAATTCTAAAGAAGAATATGGGTATGGTATAAAACAGTTGCGTATTGGTATTTGGAGAGGATATGACAAAACACGAAAGATGAAGTCTACAACTAGCATGGAAATCATGGGTGAACAATTGGAAGTCCTTCGCTTTGAAGACCGTTATACGTACAAATTTGGCTTTGCAATGTACGTGATGCAACAGTCATTTTATTCCAAGGAGTATGGCTTAGTTCGATTTCTGCGCTTCGATGAAAGCACCAAAGAAAACCAAACCTACGTTTTAACAAAGGTGTATTCCGAAGACGAATGGTTGGAGCTTCAGGAGTGATTTTTAGGTAAAAAGTGTTGATGAGAATAGAAATTTTCATTTCAGAATAACACTACCTTTAAACGATGTCAAAAGTGTTCAAGTACTTAATTCCCGTTTTATTGTTTGTCTCGTGTTCGGAATCAACGGGTACAGAAGAAACAGCTGCTTCTAAACAAGTGGAGTCAATAAAGGATGATGTCAAATCAAAAGATCGACTTGAGGAAGCTAGAGAATGGCTAAAAGATGCAATTACCAATTACTTAGGGGAAGAAGTCGGTGATGGCAAGCTAATATTGACTCAGCGAATGCATGAATACTGGATGGATCAAATTAAAACAGTTTACGGAGATTTAACAATGGACGAATTTCACGACAAGTGGGAATCCATATATGACGTCGAACGATCTACAAGAGACAATGGTCTTTTTATTGATGCGCAAGATTATGGAATGATGCGAATCTTGTCCTGTGAAGAGATAAACCCAAATGATGAGGGTTATTGTTTCTTGGTTCATTTGAGAGATGAGTTATTCGAGCAGGAATACACACGCGAAATAACACTAGTCTTAGAAAACGATAGTTTTCTAATTGATGAAGTAAGAATGATGTTGTGAAAAAGATCAATTGATCCCCTATCCGAAGGAAGAATTCTATATAAACGGAACGAAAATCTATAAAAAAGAGGGGAGAGCACTCCCAATTTTTAGGAACAACTAAACAGAATTTCTCCGTCAACGCCTAAATCTAGAATGTTTTCAAGAATTTTTATGATTGTTTAGTGTGTTGTTAATCAGGATTTTATGAAAAATGTTTAAGTTTTTTCTAAAATTGTTTAACGAAAAGCTTGGATCATTAAACAAAAAATACATAGATTTGTTGAACAAAATGAAACAAGCATTAAACAATCTATTATGAAAACAAAAAAATTACCTCTCTTTAAAATAGCCTCACTCTCCTTGATGTTATTTTTCGCAGCTTTAGGACTTAAAGCGCAAACGAATGTTTATGACAACGTGATTGCAACGAGTCCTGATCACACATCTCTAGCAGCAGCACTTCAACAAGAAGGTCTGGTGGGAGCATTGCAAAATAACGCATCAACACTTACGGTGTTTGCTCCAGATAATGCTGCCTTTGACAACCTAGCGGCTGAACTAAACACAGACATCAACGGATTGCTTGCCCTTCCAAATTTGTCTGACATCCTCCTTTATCACGTTTTGGGAGTAACTGCAACTGCTGCTGATGTGAATAATGGTGACATCGTTACTCCATTGAATACTTCAAACACTTTGAAATTGACAAAAACGTCAATGGGAAGTGTGTATGCGAACCAAGCAATGGTTAACGCAGCGGATTTGCCAGCGGATAACGGTGTTGTTCACTCTGTAGATGCGGTTTTATTGCCATCAGAAACAGTCGTTGACGTTGCTATCGACAACAACTTCACATCTTTGACTACAGCAGTAGTTACAGCAGAATTGCTTCCAGCTTTAACAGATCCTTTCGGAACATTCACAGTATTTGCTCCAACGGATCAAGCATTTGACGACATCGCGACAGCATTAGGAACAGACATCAACGGAGTGTTGGCCTTGCCAAACCTCGCGGATATTCTAACGTACCACGTTTTGGGTGCAGAAGTAATGGCTGCAGGTGTAACAAACGGATTGATTGCTCAACCTTTAAGTGCAACAAACACGTTGAAAATGACGGTTACTGGAGCTGGCGAAGTTTACGCCAACCAAGCTCAAGTTA
>CAJQOB010000275.1 GCA_905479845.1 uncultured Flavobacteriales bacterium | reverse complement strand
TCCGTACGCTCCAATCGGAACACGCACGATACAACCTACTGGCCATTTCCCATTAGACAAATAGTATGAACGACTCACTTCCGTGAACAACTGATTGAGTCCCGGCCAAATGTAATCGGCAAATTGAACTTCAACAATTGGCTTCAATCCAACTGCTGACATTCCAACCGTTGAACCGATAATATATGCTTCTTGAATCGGTGTATTGAATACACGATCATCTCCGAAGGTTTGAGCTAACGTTGCTGCCTCACGGAAAACCCCTCCGAGACGCCCTCCAACATCCTGACCGTACAACAATGCTTCTGGATGTATCTCCATCAACTCACGCACGGCAAACAGTGCAGAATCAACCATAACGGTCTTTTTCTTCCCTGCAGGAGAACGCTCTCCTTTTTCCTCCGTGATTGGAGTTGGAGCAAATATGTGATCTTGAATTGAGCTCGGATCTGGATCCTCTGCATTCAACGCTTTATCGTACTCTGCATCAACAAGCTTTCGTGTATCAGCTTCAATATTGATTACCTCAGCCAAACCAACCCCTGCAGATTCAAGACTTTTCTTCAATTGTGGGTATGGATCACGTTCTGCCGCTTCAGCAAGATCATCGCGGTACCACTCTTTTCTCACACCAGAAGTGTGGTGCCCAAGCAATGGAACTTTTGCATGAATAATGAAAGGGCGACGTTCTTTTCGAACGATATCAAACACTTCTTGAACCGCCTGAAAAGATTCATCGAAATTACTTCCATCGATTGTACGAACATCCAAACCTGTAAATCCTTGGGCGTAGGTTGTGATATCTTGGGCTCTTGTTTCTTCTGCGTTAGCCGAAATATCCCAGCCGTTATCTTGAACCAAATACACAATTGGGTATTGCTTCAAAGCAGCCATTTGAAAAGCCTCTGAAACCTCACCTTCGGTACAACTTGCATCACCAAGTGAACATACAACAACTGGATTCTCACCATCAAAATCTTCGGCTAGGCCTTGCATTTCTTTGTATTGAACACCCATTGCAACTCCCGTTGTTGGGATAGCCTGCATTCCTGTAGCCGATGACTGATGAATGATTTTCGGCATATCATCGCGCTTCAATGAAGGGTGCGAATAATATGTTCGTCCACCAGAAAATGGATCATCCTTTTTAGCAAATACCTGCAGCATCAATTCGTAAGGAGTCATTCCAATTCCTAACAAAATTGAATCATCACGGTAATATGGTGAAACCCAATCTTGAGGCTTCAACTGCATTCCCACTGCCAATTGAATCGCTTCGTGACCTCGTGAAGTTGCGTGAACATACTTCGAAGTTACTTCCTTATTCTCCTCGTACTTCTCAGCCAAGGTTTTGGCTGTGCACATCAATTTAAACCCTTCTAAAAGCGTTTCTTTCGATGTTGTACCTTCCATTTTCTCTTGTTTAGCAGTCGATGATGCCATAGTAAACTACTTCTTTTTTTTAAAGATCAAATATACGGAATCTAAGGTACTTTGAGCATCGCAACAATGAGAATCCCATTAGAAATTACCTATATTGGGCTTCTATTTTGAGAAAAGTAAAATGACATCAGAACGTATATTTGGATTTGACTTAATTCGATCTTTGGCAACTATCGTTATTGTTTTTCATCATAGCAGTTTTCTTTTCGCTGATTACTATACCATTCCCGACACCTTAAAGTTCCCTGATCCGGTTGACCTCTTTTTTGTGGGTAGTGGTTTTTTGGTAGGCCGCATCCTCATTACACATTTCATTACACGTGACGATTATTCAGTTCAAAATGCACTGACTTTTTTAAGACGTCGATGGTTTAGGACATTTCCGAACTATTATTTGTTCTTAGTTATTAATTTGGTTCTAGTACTCTTAGAATTAAGTCCAGGGAAATTAAACTCGCATTCCATATTGTACTTCGGATTCCTTCAAAACGTACATAAACCTTTGGATTTGTTCTTTTGGGAATCTTGGAGTCTTGTTGTTGAAGAGTGGTTTTATCTGATATTTCCACTTCTCTTGTTATGTATTTATCGATTATTCAAATATAAGGTATTCAATGGCAGAAAGGCTTTTTTGGGCATTACGCTTACTCTGATTTTATTCCCTACAATTTACCGTCTTGTTGTTTACGACGCAGCATTAGATTGGGATATTTTCTTTAGGAAATTAACAGTTACAAGAATGGACACTATAGGATATGGACTCCTCGCGGCGTATCTTCAGGTGTATCACTTCAGCACATTCAGAAAATACCACTGGTTGACTTTCCTCTTAGGCTTGTTTTTATACTTCTTTCCAAGTCTCTTTTTCAACTCTTGGGATCATGACTTTCAATGCACATGGTTTTTTAGTATAACTGCCATTGGAGTAACTCTCCTTTTCCCGATGCTGTATAGATGGAAAGAGGAGCCCATCAAAAATAAACCCTCTCGGTTCGTCGCTCTCATTTCATATAGCGTATATCTCTGCCACCTCCCAATAGCTTACATTATGCAACCCCTGTTTAATGAAATTTCCTTAATCAATACACTTTTGCTTTATTTGGTATACTGGTCAATTGTTCTTACCGTTTCCAATCTTATATATAAATACTTTGAACATCCAATTACGAACTTGCGGGATCGATTTGGATAGTTGGATTCGCTTCACAGCTACTTCAGTAATCTTTGATAGTCAGATGCTAGTTAAAATTCCACTTGACCAATTGCGAAGTCATATTCCCTGTTGTGCACTCAGAATGGAATGAATACAACTCACCATCTAACACATAATGAAATGTAGTTCCTGGGGCAGATTTCTTTGTTGCTTGAGCATATCTATCAAAGACTTTACTTTGATCTGTTCTGACGATTTGACCATTCATTACAACATCTAAGGAATTAGACAAAATAATTCTGTCATCAAACTCTCCCCAAATACCTTCAATGTATCCTGCATTCAAGACATGATGATCAGAAATACCGAACTCGCCACGTTTAAAGGAAACAACATAATGTTTCTTTGCAACTCGAGAATCTGGAAACGTTAACTCAAATTGCCTGAGCTGCTCGGAAATCAGAAAGCAAAAAGAACCATTATCGAAATGACTATTTACAGGCATAACTAAACCGTAAACTCCAATGCGCTTAACCTCACTCAAGTCCTCTACTTCTGAACTTAAAGGAAAACGTTGAATTTCAGTCCCACCATAATTTCCTTGTACCAAATCGAAACTACCCCCATCAAGGTCACAAGTCAAGAAATATTGCTCCACCTTCCCTTCTCGGTTGATGTATGGCATTGGAAGTGATCGGAATTCCTCTTGAGAAGTGGAACGTACTACATCATCGTACCAAGCATCACGCATTGAATTCCCATCGAAATAGTACATCGTTGTACGAACCTGTTCTTTTTCTTCGTTCAAAAATGGACGTGTGAATCGTACAACCAAGGTACTTGCATCGTTGAAATAGAGGTCCGACAATTTATAATCTCCTGTCAAGTCCTGTGTTGGTGCATATGGATCTTCTAATATTTTTGACCAATAAATCTTGTCCATTTTGCGACTTGTCATGACCACTTTTCGGAATACGTTCGCATACTCAATTTTCGGTCGAATAGTGAAGCCCAAATATTCTTCAAAGTTTTGATTCAAAAGTGCAATCTCCAACTCTTCTCTTCCAGGGTACTCATCCACTGGAACGTTAAGAATCAGGTTGCCCAATTGTGCTTTCTCAGCGTCATAATTATAGAACTCGAACGGTGCTGGATTCTTACCACGAAGAACAACAATCATCGAGTTGTCGATATTGAAAATGTGACGAACCGTCTTTCCTTTTGGAAGTTTTAGCGTGATTTCTTCTCCAGATTGATTCATCTCTTCATCGAGATTCAATTGAATGATTTTTTTCGCCGACATGATGCCGCTACTCAATATAAAGAAACCGTTATTTGACTTACCTAACACTGGAGAGACCGCCATTGTTGAGCTTGCGTAGCTTTTTGTAATAACATTACCCTTTGTGAAAGACACTTGCGCACGCAATTGAGCTGGAATCATCCCGAGAAATAAAACGACTAGCGCAGTACAAATGCTCTTCATAATTGTGATATAGTTAGGTATGCTTCGCGAGCCTAGTTCGGCTCAAAAAATACACTTTAATGACTAACTTACTAATTTTCATTGGATGAGAACCAAGGAAGAATAAGGAAGTTGTGGAATTCCAATGAAAAAATAGAGTTTCCCGAAATTAGCACGTCTGAAAACAGAAGTGAATCACCAATGTTTGGAGCAAAAAAAAAGCGTGCGATTCAAAGAGAACCACACGCCAACTATTATATCTCTAATTAATAATTCGGTGAAGTGTTGTTTTCGATCACATACGTAAGAACTTTCTCCATGAGGTGAACACGATCTTTTCCGCGAACGTTGTGCTTATGCATTGGGTAAGGGAAGAAATCCATTTGAATCCCAAGTTCTACAAAGCGTTGAACAAGTGATAAGTTATGTTGCATTACAACAACGTCATCAACCGTTCCATGAATCAATAATAAATCTCCCTCTAACTTTTCAGCATGAGTCATCAATGAAGCGCGTTCGTATCCTTTTGGATTTTCTTCTGGTCGATCCATGTAACGTTCTCCGTACATGATTTCGTAATATTTCCAATCTGTCACTGGTCCACCAGCAACTCCAACGTTAAACGTTCCTGCATTTCTGAGCATCAACGAGGTTGTCATAAATCCTCCAAACGACCATCCGTGAACGGCTAAACGCTCAGCGTCAACATAAGGAAGTGATTTCAAGTACTTTACTCCTGACATTTGATCTTCCATTTCAACAGTTCCCAACTGACGGTGAATTTGAGATTCAAACGCGAATCCACGTTCTGCAGAACCGCGATTATCAATCGTGTAAACGATATATCCTTGCTCCGCCATCCAGTACATCCATAAACTTGCACCATCTAACCAAGAATCAGTAATCAATTGTGCGTGTGGGCCTCCATAAACGTAAACCAACACTGGGTATTTACTTTCTGGATCAAAATTCGAAGGTTTGATCATTCGTGTGTACAACTTCGTTCCGTCTTTTGCTGTCAACGTACTGATTTCTGCTGTTCCAATTGTGTAATTAGAAAGCTCGGTTGTCGCTTGATGAATCTTCTCCTCAATCTTTCCTTTTTTATTAATGATCCAATCTTCACCAACGTTATCGTGACTTGAGAAACTGTCGTGAAAGTGATTTCCATCCGTTGAGATTTGAACGTTGTGTGTTCCTGTTGCTCTTGTAAGAATCCCATTCTTTCCTTTCAAATCTGTGAAGTAAACATGCGTTTCAAGCGGAGAGCGCTCCCCAGTTGTTGTGTAGTACAATCTACCCGCAGTGTATTCCATGATATCTTTCACTACAAATTTGTGATTCGTCAATTGCTTGATTAGGTTTCCATCGAAATCGTAGTAATACAAGTTATTGTATCCATCGCGTTCAGAAATCCAAACGAATTTATTAGAACCTGGATTTGGAAAAAATGCTGGATGTTCTGGCTCAACCCACTTGTCATTTGTTTCTTCAAATAATGTACGAACCAACTTTCCGCTTTCTGCCTCAAAAACATGCAACCACATGTGATTTTGATCGCGATTCACCTCAGCAATAACTACGTATTTATTATCTGGTGTCCACGACAAGTTCGTCAGGTAGT
>CAJQOB010000274.1 GCA_905479845.1 uncultured Flavobacteriales bacterium | reverse complement strand
ATGCATTTTTTATCGAAAGACAAGCTCAATTTTCTATAGGAAAAGATCGGATTTCATTACCTTACAAAAGATTCTAGAATTATGTAAACAAACTGGAAGATGGGAAAGGTAGTAGAAATTGCAACACGGATTAAAACAAGGCCACCGTCTTTTTGAGTGGGGCACAAGTCTTTCGACAAACGAGTTCAATTCCAATTAAGAAAGGAGTGAACGAAGTTGTCATTAAAGATGTTTCGCCATATGTAACGCAGCAACAGCTTCAAGCTACATCCGTTGGAAACTTCCTTATTCTGGATGTTCAAATGCAAACGGAATATGTTCCACCAAAAAATTACCAGAGTGTGATTGTTCCTGCAAAAACACAAAAGGAAATCACGCGCTTGGAAGATAGTGTTCTCTTTCTCACCTTCGAATTAGAGCGGATTAATGAGAAATTAAACAACCTCGCCAGCGAGAAAAGCATGATCAAACAAAGTCAGTTGATCAAATCTGGAGGGTTGAGCGATACCTTGCCGGAGTTCAAAGAAATCGTGAAGTTTTACAGAGCACAGTTAGATGATATAAACGAATTGATCGTTTCCTGGAAAAAGAGACAGCATAAAACATCAATTCGCGATAAAAAACACAAAGAGCGTCTGCAAGAATTGAGGAATTACGCGAATAACACGCAACAACCAAATGTCCCTGCAAAAACAAGATACCATGTTGTTGTAACAACTTACTCTGAATACGGAACAAGCGGGAGAATCAAAGTCAATTATTTCATCAGCAATGCAGGATGGATTCCGGCCTATGATTTACGTGCAAATTCAACAAGCGAACCAATTGACATCACTTACAAAGCGCATGTTTATCAGAACTCTGGAGAGGATTGGGATAATGTGAAGCTTGTACTTTCAACGTACGACCGCACGTATTCTGCAACTAAACCAACTGCAGGAGTTTGGCGATTGGATTATACAGTGAACAAGCCAGTACAGCCAGTTGCGGTAAACAATGGAATTTCAAATGAATTGTACTACAGTCAGAACGTATCCTCACCAGTTGAGGCGCAAAGTGCACTCAGAAACATGAAAGAAAGTGGAAAATACAAGAATGTGAATTTGACGTATGTTCCAGGGTCGAGTCTATCAACGATTAGCCAGAATTTCTCCAACGTCGAATTCGAGGTGAAGTTGCCCTACTCGATTAAGGCAGACGGAAGCCAGAAATTGATGGTAGTAATGAACGAAAAGGTTGAAGCGAAGTTCTTCCACTACATGCTTCCAAGAATGAACAAATACGGTTTCTTACAAGCGAAAATTGGGGATTGGGAAAACCTAAGCTTGCTTCCAGGAAAGGCGAACATTTATTTCCAACAAACGATCGTTGGAAGCACAATGCTCGATCCTGCAGCAATGTCAGACACAATGGAATTAACACTTGGAAGAGATCAAGGAATTGTATCGAAGAGAAAGAAAATCAGTGAAGAAGAACGAAAAGTTGGATTGTCCAAGCGAATTTTGAAAGAATACACTTTTGAAATTGAAGTTCGCAACAACACCCGATCATCCGTTGAGCTCACCTTAGAAGACTTGATTCCAGTTACTGAAAACGAAGATATCAAGATCAAAATGGTAGAAGGAAATGGAGCCTATCTCAACGACACCAGCGGAATGTTGACTTGGCAGCTCAAAATGAAACCAAACGGCAAAGAAGTCATTCGATTCACTTACTCCATCGAACACGAAAAAGACAAGCCCGTGTCGTAAAATATTTGATCCAAAATAAAATTAGTGTGTAACATCTGAACGAATAACTTTGTTCTATTGTTACACACTTTGCTTATGAAACACCTTCTGATTTTATCGTTACTCATTTCCTTCAACGGAATTTCTCAACAAGACCCCTTGACAAGTTTCTACTGGAATAATTATTCATTTTTCAATCCAGCGATGAGTGGAGTGGCGCACAAGCATGAAGCAAATGTTACGTGGCGAAATCAATGGGATAAAGTGAATGGTGCTCCAAACTCCTTGTTCGTCAATTACGGAATGAATTTGGCTGAAAAACATGGGATTGGTGTGAACTATTTGTATGAAACAATTGGTTTTTCAAAAGTGAATCAATTGAAAGTGAACTACAACTATCAACTCAAATTGGATGAGAATAAAAAGCTAGCTTTTGGAACAGCATTGAATTTTCAAAACCTCGCAATGAACCCAATTTGGATTTTTCCGGACAATCCAAATGATCCTTCTTTGCCAGCTGCAACAAGCACGAACAATTATGGCGTTGATTTAGGAATCGCCTATTATGGAAACAAATTAATTGCGGGAATTGGAGTTACTCAGATCACGTTGAATCAAAGTCCTGTTACAAGCTCGAGTGGTGCCTCCTACAACACTGCTCCATACGCTTACGCGAATTTGAGATACGAAGCAGATTTCATGTCCGAATCGAAGTTTATTTTTGAAACGCAAGCTCGAACGGATTTCGTGAAATACAGTATAGACATCAACGTAGGATACAATTGGAAAGACATTCTCCAAGGTGGAATTGGTTATAGAACTTCTGACGCTATCAATGTGAATTTGACGGGGATTATCGCTAAGAAATACCGTGTAGGATACGCCTACGACATGACGATTAACAAGCTGAGTAACATTTCCCGTGGAACGCACGAAATCACGCTCGGTTTGAGATTGCCGAATTAAATCAGACCAAGCTATTCTTTGACCAACTTTACCGCGTACAATCCACAAACGACGATGTACACACCGTTTTCAAGGGAATCGCAATTCAAATTCCAAGTATTGGACTTAGTCTGCCGAGCATTCACTCGATCCGTGACGTCCTGCCCAGTCAATGAGATCAAGCGCAAACTTTCTATGGGGAACTTATCCGAAGTGATCGTCACGAAACCTTCTGTTGGATTCGGACTTAGAATCAAACCCTTTGAAAATTCAGACTCAGCGATATGCAAAGGCTCAACTCCATTTAACTGATCCACGACCAACTTCGAATCTCCCAATTCAACAAAATCAACTGTGACGAAATTAGGAAACTTAGCCTTCTCTTGCTGACACTGAAGGGCACGGTTGATGAAATAGGGATTCGAGTTCGCAATTTCTGATTCTGCTTCCATTCCTGTTCCAGTGATTGAATTTGTGACAAAATGGTTCAATATAAATAGGTCATTGATGGAGTCTCCTCGATTGAAATCACAACTAAAATCATTGATGTTGTTGTTGGAATAATGTGTCTCGACCATATTGGTCCACATGTAATGATACCAACCTTGACTCGCTGAAGCATCATCTACATCGGAAAAGACGACACATCGCGTGTTATTGTCAATCATTGTTTGCAAAGTTGGCCAAGCTGTTCCAAGTTGATGCTCGTACACATAGTTCATTAATCCCGATTGATTCATTTCGTCTTCAACATCATTCGCACTCACGTAACATTCCAAAATCACTGTCACGATTTCATTCGGATTGTTATCCAAGAAATCCTTAATTTTTGTGAGTTCATCTTCAAAAGGACTTGTTCCCAAAACCGCTGACCCGTGATAGACAACCGTGTTTCCAAACCAATTATAAACATCCAACATGAAGGCACGAACACCTATGTTCAACTGCCCGGTAATGTCTAAATTCTGATTGGGAAGATTGAAGTTCCCTTGAGAAGAATTGAATGCGTTGTGTGTTGTCACATATGCTACCTCGTCGTATTTCTTCGAGCAAAGTGAAAATGCCCCATTACATTGGGCATTTCCCCAAAAACTGGAAAATAGTATTGTTCCAAGAAGTAAACCAATAACTTTCATTCGATTGTAATCGCTCCGACAATTTACAAAATCTATGCGTATCTTTCGCAGACCAAAAATAAGTACAGATCATGATTAAATATATTTCAAGCGCAATCCTGATATTGACGGCATTCGTAGGAATTTCTCAAACAGGAATTACTCCACAACAATTAATAGAATTGAATCGCGTCTCTCCAATGGGAATTTCGAAAGACGGTTCGAAGGTAGTTTACGCAGTGAGCAAAGTTAATGTCGCGACAAACTCTCGGTCAAAAAAGTTCTATACGATCGGTTTCGATGGTGGGCATCCGATTGAAATAAAAGAGCCTTCAGAATACTTAACGGATGATAACATTTCCCCTGATGGTCGCTATAAAATTACTGTCCAAGATATCAAATTGAAGAAAGTCTTCGGAACAGATTTCTATCCTGAATTGAAGGAGTCGAACATGATGATATACGACCAGTTGAACTACCGTCACTGGGATCAATGGGAAGATGGGGCATACAGTCACTTGATCGTTGAGCCAACATCTGGAAGAGAGAAAAGTGTTGATATCATGTTGGATGAACCTTACGATTGTCCAACAAAACCTTTTGGTGGTCCTGAAGATTACATCTGGTGTCCAGAAAGCAATGAAGTATACTACGTTGCGAAGAAAAAATATGGAACGCAATATGCAGTAAGCACGAATACTGACATCTATGTTTACAGTTTAGAAACAGGCGAAACAACGAACTTTACTGAAGGGAACCTTGGGTACGACACGCAGCCAGCATTTTCTTCGACAGGTCGTTTGGCGTGGTTGCAAATGAAACGTGACGGCTACGAATCAGATAAGAATGATATTATTATCAAGATTGACTCAATTCCAGTGAATTTAACAGCTGCTTGGGATGGAACAGTAAACGGTTTTCACTGGTCAAACGACGGAAAAACGATCTACTTTACAGCTCCTACGAACGGTACAGTTCAATTGTTCAGTATTCCTTTACCGAAATCAGCAGACAAACTTGAGCTACCTAAACAAATCACTTCTGGTCAGTTTGACGTAAGAGGGATTGTTGGTCACAACGAGAACTCAATGGTTGTGATGCGTGGAGACATGAATCATGCTTCTGAATTATACAACGTGAATCTAAAAACTGGTGAAATGCGCCAGTTGACGCAAGCGAATACTGACTTCTACAACAACATCGAGTTGAGTAAGGTTGAAAAGAGAATGGTCAAAACGACGGATGGAAAAGACATGCTTTGCTGGGTAATTTACCCTCCGGATTTCGATCCAAAAAAGAAGTACCCAACATTGTTGTACTGCCAAGGTGGACCTCAAGGAGCATTGAGTCAGTTCTACTCGTACCGATGGAATTTCCAATTGATGGCTTCTCACGGTTATATCATCATTGCACCAAACAGACGCGGAATGCCTGGATACGGTGTTGAATGGAACGAACAAATTTCAAAAGACTACGGTGGTCAAAATATGGATGACTACTTATCTGCGATTGATGACTTGTCAAAAGAATCATACGTGGATAAAAACCGTTTGGGATGTATTGGAGCAAGCTACGGTGGATACTCAGCTTTCTACTTAGCGTCTCGTCACAACAACCGATTCAAAACCTTTGTTGCTCACGACGGAATCTTCAATTGGAAAAGTATGTACGGAACAACTGAAGAACTCTTTTTTGTGAATTGGGATTTAGGCGGACCTTACTGGCAGCAAAACAATGAAGATGTAGAAAACGCATACGGACCGTTCAACCCTGTTGAGCATGTTCACAAGTGGAACACACCAATTTTAATCATTCAAGGAGGAAAAGATTTCCGCGTTCCGATTGGACAAGGTTTGGAAGCTTTCCAAGCAGCCCAGTTGAAAGGATTACAAAGTAAATTGTTGTTCTTCCCAGAGGAGAATCACTGGGTACTGGATTATCAAAATAGCTTAATCTGGCACAGCGAATTCTACAAATGGCTTGGGACAACATTGCCTCCAGTGGATCGCTAATTGGTGAGTCGTCCAAAGAAAATACTGATTACTGGTGCAACTGGCGGAATAGGTGCTGATCTACTTCGCCAATTGAAGGAATGTGATCAATTGCATGGGGTTTCAGTTTTAGCGCGCGACTCAAAAAAGAATCGCAAACTACTGGCGAAATACTCTGATTCGATCTCCATTTTCTGGGGAGATTTGATGGATAAGGCTAGCTTAGTTCCTGCCTGCAAG
>CAJQOB010000273.1 GCA_905479845.1 uncultured Flavobacteriales bacterium | reverse complement strand
TTTAGGTCATTACACAGACTCTTGCGAAAAAGTTTCTGATGATGACAACAACATCGAAAATACAATTTATGATTCATACGCAACAAACCAAACCGGGTTTTTCGTTGTCTACGGCGCAGAAGGTATCGTTGCCCATAGTTGGGCATGGCGTGGTACGCACAATGAATTAATACTAGATGGATTTGAATCAGAATTAATGAACGCTAGAATTTCTGAGCTCAAATCACTAGCTAAAAGGGCAGAATGGACTCAGGCAACAACTGGGTTTCTAAAGCAAAATCCTATTTTAACTTTGGCCATAGCATTTTGTGGGTTCGTGTTATTTCTAATTCTTATTTTTAGGATAATCAGAAGAATACGAAAAAGAACAAAAACGAAAGGGTAACAAAACCTAAACTGCATTGAAACGCAGTTTAGCTAAAACGTTACCAACAACATGAAGCCAGTACTCCATTTCCTTATTATAGCATATATTTTAACAAGCTGTGATCAAAATAAACCTGAAAAAGTACAGGATATTAAACTTGATATTCAAACTAGAAAAGAATCAGAAAACTTAGATTCTAAAAATTCCGATGGGCACGAGGTCCTCAATAAAGAGGAAAAACAATATCCTGAAATTGACACATTGTTTAGTTCAAAACTTACCAATGATTGGAGTGAAGAAATTATGGCATCCAATATATTAAAACAACAATTTAATTTCAGTGCTGACACAGTTAGAAATATTCATTGGCCAGAACAAATTGATTCAATACTGTGCTACAAAACAAAAGCTTCGAAAGTTCAGATTTACAGAACTCTTGATAAGGATATACTATTGGACACTGACCTGTTTGACTCTGACATTACTCTATCGTCTAAAATTAAAATAGGATCATCTAAAAAGGAAGTATCTCAAACATTATTAGTCAAAATACGTTCGAATATCCTGATGATTCATGATGAAGAATCTGACATGTCGTTCACATTTTATTTCAAGAATGATATTTTGTATCAAATACATTATAACAGCTACATTGACTAGTGTTGGTAACATGTGCTAAAAAAAATAGGGCAACGTAGATATTCGAGAATAAAGCCCTACTTTTCCTAGCACCAAACGTTATGTACAATGACAAAAGCACTCACCATATCGTTGATAATTTTAATGTTTATAAGCTGCCAAAGCCATAGCACTCGGTCAATCGAGGTTACCGATGCCCCCGAAGCTTCAGAAACAGACACCTCTAATACCGATGTAAACCTATCAATTGATAGTCTGTGGGAGGTACTGGTATTTAAAGATGGTGGTTGTCTAACTGGTGGGCAATATGTCAAAGATGGTCATTTTGGAAGTAAAGGATGTGTAATGTCAGAATTCAGGGGAAGAGGTAAAAAATGGGAAGAATTTTTCTCTCTTTCAAAAGATACTCTCACAACTTTCCTAATCACTAAACTTTCGGATACTACGACCACAAAAATCCACACGTGTCCATGCATGCCTGCCAAAAATGGAGAGGTAGCTGTTTATGCTCTTCAACGCATTTATAAAAAGAACTGGTATGACCTTGAAGGTTTTACCCAATATTCCAAAAGAGAAGGATCTGGTTGCATTGATAACGAACAAGCTTGGTTGTGGAAGATTTTAATGAATCAGGAGTCAATCACGGCTTTATCGAAGCAATGGAATAATCAACTTTAAAGGTAAATATGTCCATAACAGCGGCTAAAAAGCATACAGCGAAGCACTCTGCATATATCATTGGTTATTTAAGGGAATCAGTATCTTTAATGTAAAAAGGTTCCGCAAGATGCTGTACTCTTTCTAGCCGCGGAACGTTAGTAACAATAGACAACCTGTGTGAAAAATCGTATCATCATATTAGTAAGCTTGTGCTTAATGAGTCTTTATTCATGTAATGAAGAAAGTAAGTCTTAAGAAGAAAATGCTCTTTTACAGGAAAAAATAGATGAGCTAGAATCTCAACTCGAAGAGTTACAAAGTGAATCAATCATAATACCATACGATTCAATTACCAACTTTGTTATACCGACAACATTCCACCCTGAAATCACTGTAAATGAGAAAGGTGAGATTCGGACTTTGTTGGAGTGGCGTAAATTCCCAAAAGGCATTAATTTAGATTGTGTTCTAACCACAGATAATGCAAAAATAAAAGAGGTTCCTAAGGATGGATTACACAGAACTCTAGAGGTGGAATTTGAAGCTCCTGGAGAGCAATTGATACAAGGTTACTACTCAATAACTTTTCCAAATGGACTCATTAAAAAATACGATTGGCGAGCTTATCCCAATGTGGTCAAAAAATAAGAGTTACTAACATCGCCTCATGCTTCATGCCTTTTATTCCCTATATTCGAGAGTCGGCACCAAAGCATAGCCGAAAGCCGTTATATGCAATGATAAACGTAACAGAAAACCACTAGATGATCCGTACCCTATACTTCTCGATTTTATTTTCTGCTGTTTCCTGTAATCAGGAATTTGAAAATCAAGACGGCTTACCGCCTGAAAATACTGATCAAGCTATTTATTACGAAGGATATCGAGATCTGGATGCATTAGTTCTATCGTACGACACGCTCACATCTGATTCTCTAATACCAAGAAATACAACTGTTCAAGTCAGCGCCAGAATCTCTGTCAAATGTCAAAGGTTCTACAGAACTCAAACCGAATTCTAAGCAGCCCAGACAGTAATTTTCGAATAATCAAAACCTCAGATTACGAATTCGAATTTTTCATTAACGAAGATTACAGCTCATTTATGACTTATCACAGTTGGGGGGATCATTTCATCGAAAACGAATTACTCGATATTGATGTTTACATTGAACCTCATAAGGGCTTTTACGTGGAGAAAACAACCGAATCAGATAGCTCTATGCTCAAGCCTAATCTGACTCACTTATATAGGTTTCATGAGTGTCTAATATCGAAAAAGTCTTATCATGACGATTTTGAATTATCTCGACACGACTGAAAACGTAATCTAGATGCATATAACAGCAAGTAAACACAAGCGCCAAAAGCCCTATATTTGTTAGGCGCCTGTGCCTACTTGCAAACCGTTATCGTTCACTGACGTGCTTTTCCAAGATGCCCATCATGTCCCCTTTGTTTGTTAGGGAAAAGCCCTTAATCACCCAAAACTTGGATTGGATAAATCAGTCATTTGAAAATTGAAAATCTGCGTGATTTTTAGTAACTTATATTAACAAGCAATGTGAAGCTTGCTTGTTAATAGGAAGTAGTTAAAAAGCACCCCCCATTCTCTTTTCGCAAAAAGCCCAGGTTAGCACTTCATCGGCGCCTAGTATAACTCTGATTGGGTCCCTTAGTCCCAAATAACTTCAAAAATTGGAGCTGTTTGACGACGAAGGAGGAGTTCTGCAATTTTAAGTTATGGGGACGTGAAGGGTAATCAGATTATACAGCGCAAGGGCTTTTTTGCTTACTTTTTTAGCTCTTGGAAAAAGTAAGGTCAATACAGGTGGAAGTTGGGTGATTTGTGACGAACGATAACAGCACCTCATGCTTCATGCCGCAAAAGTGTTATATTCGAGAAGCGGCACGAAAACATAGCTGCAAACCGTTA
>CAJQOB010000272.1 GCA_905479845.1 uncultured Flavobacteriales bacterium | reverse complement strand
CAGCTTTTTTAACTAATGCTCTCAGCTCTGAGACTAATTTTGTTTTGTCGGGAGAAATTTCATAATTCGGTGCGAAGTTATTTTCGACATCTACAGAAACGCCTTTTTTCGCGAGATCACGAACGTGACCAAAACTAGATTTTACAACAAAGTCTTTTCCTAAATATCCTTCTATCGTCTTCGCTTTCGCGGGTGACTCAACAATTACTAAGTTCTTTGCCATATCTATCTCGTCTTTTCAAAAATTCTAATGAGTCTACAAAAAATAGCAGCCTCTTAGCGCCTGCAAAATAAGAGGTTTTAATTTCAATAAGCAACTTTAATAGAATAACAATATCTCAAACTGACATTTGTTATCGCTTCTTTAACCCATGATTAATGGGATAAATGATGTTTCGAAATTAAATTCTTACTAAGCTTCTCTACGTCCATAAATTAAAAAAGTTCGCGTTAATTAAGTATAAAATCCATACTGACATTTTGACACCCTCCACTTTTTGAGTAGTTTTGTGCGCCCTATCGTAGATAGGTTTTGAGATAGATTAGATTATGGATAGAACGATCAATTTGGATAAAGAAATAGACGAGTCACGTCAAGGTGAAGCTACAATGATAGCTCCAGAGAATCTTCCACACGGAAAAAAACTCTACGTTGAGAGTTATGGTTGTGCTATGAATTTTGCTGATAGTGAAGTTGTTGCCTCAATTATGGCGAAAGACGGATACAGCACTACTCGTGATGTTGAAGAAGCAGATGTAGTTCTTATCAACACTTGTTCTATTCGTGAAAACGCGGAGCAACGTGTTCGAAGACGCCTAACAAACTTCAAAAAACGTAAAATTCACCAGCCGAGTTTGGTTGTAGGGATTTTGGGCTGTATGGCCGAGCGTTTGAAAAAAGATTTGCTCGAAGAAGAGAAACTTGTGGATTTAGTTGCTGGTCCAGACGCTTACCGTGATTTACCGAATCTTATTGATGAAGTTGGAACAGGACAAAAGGCAGTAAACGTATTGTTGTCTCGCGAAGAGACCTACGCTGATATTTCTCCCGTCAAATTAGATACTGGAGGCGTATCAAGTTTTGTTTCAATTACTCGCGGATGTGACAACATGTGCTCATTCTGCGTAGTACCTTTTACAAGAGGACGTGAACGCTCACGTGATCCAGAAACAATCGTTCAGGAATGCCGTGATTTATTCGAACAAGGATACCGCGAAGTGACTTTACTCGGTCAAAATGTGGATTCATACCGCTGGAACATGACATCGAAAGGTGAAATTAAAGATGCGGATAAACCAACAACGAACTTTGCCGAATTAATGGATATGGTGGCGCAAGTATCACCTGATCTCCGTGTAAGATTCTCCACTTCTCACCCAAAAGATATGGGTGACGATGTTTTGGAAGTAATGGCAAAGCATGAAAACATTTGTAATTACATCCACTTACCTGTTCAATCAGGAAATACAGAAATGTTAAAACGCATGAACCGCGGATACTCGCGAGAGTGGTATCTTGAAAGAATTGATGCTATCCGCAGAATTCTTCCAACATGCTCCATTTCAACCGACCTGATTACAGGTTTCTGCGATGAAACAGAAGAAGAACATGCGGATACTATTTCGATGATGAACATCGTGAAATGGGAATTTGCGTACATGTATAAATACTCAGAGCGACCAAAAACACTTGCTGAAAGAAGATATGAGGACAATGTCCCTGAAGAGGTGAAAAGCGCACGCTTGACAGAGATCATCAACCTACAGCAAGAGCACTCAAAAATGAGACACAAGAAATTAGTGGGCTCTATTCAAAAAGTATTGGTTGAAGGACCATCTAAACGCGAACCTGAATCATTTATGTCAGGACGTGCAGATAATAACTCAAAGACTGTTTTCCCAAAAGGTGAATTTAAAAAAGGAACTTACGTGATGGTGAAAATTAACGATTGTACAACGGCGACATTATTGGGAGATGTAGTCGAAGTCCTTCCACCAGCAAAAATGAACTGAGAATATGAATATTCAACAGGTTAAACAACGTTTCGGAATTATTGGAAATGCCGTTCTCTTGAACCGTGCACTAGAAGTTGCCATTCAAGTGGCTCCCACCGATATTTCTGTACTCGTAACGGGAGAAAGTGGAACTGGAAAGGAAATTATCCCTCAAGTGATCCACCAATTGAGTTCACGGAAACACGGTGAATACATTGCAGTGAACTGTGGTGCGATTCCAGAAGGAACAATCGACTCTGAATTATTCGGACACGAGAAAGGAGCCTTTACGGGGGCCAGTGGAAGCAGAAAAGGATACTTTGAAGTTGCGGATGGCGGTACAATATTTTTAGATGAAGTTGCCGAGCTTCCTATGCAAACCCAAGTGAGATTACTCCGTGTTCTGGAAACAGGGGAATTCATTCGAGTAGGATCATCAAAACCAATAAAAACGAACGTTCGCGTTGTTGCTGCAACAAATGAAAATATGATGCAAGCGATTTCTTCCGGGAAATTCCGTGAAGATTTGTTTTACCGTTTGAGTACAGTTCCAATTTCCTTGCCTCCACTAAGCAAACGTGGAGATGATATTCACCTTCTATTTAGAAAATTCGCTAGCGACTTCGGAGACAAGTACCGCATGCCTGGGATCAAACTAACACCAGAAGCTGTGGACATGTTAATTAACTACTCTTGGCCCGGAAACATTCGTCAGTTGAAGAACTTGGTTGAGCAAATTTCGGTGATCGAAACAGCCCGTGAAATCGACGGTGTGATTTTGAGAAACTACTTACCTCTGGAACGCGAAAACAGTCCTACTGTAATCAACAAAGAATCTACTAATAGTATCAATGAGCGGGAGCTGATGTACAAATTCCTGTTTGATATGAAGAAGGACTTGACTGAGTTGAAGAAGTTGGTCATTGACATTATCCCTAAGGACGGAAGTGTAGATTTGAGCAAGGATCAAGTAAACGTTGTGAACCGATTATATAGAGACGTAGAAACTCCAACAGTGAGCAACCCACGAATTCTACCTCCGGCGGCACCAATTCAAGAATCATTCGAATATCAAAATAATCCAGTAGAAGAATCGTTTGAAGCACACGAGGAAGTTGAAGAGTCACTTTCATTAGAGGATAGAGAAAAAGAATTGATTCAAAAGGCACTTCAAAAACACAAGGGAAAACGAAAATACGCTGCATCAGAATTGGGAATTAGCGAGAGAACCTTGTATCGTAAGATCAAAGAATATAACTTAAGCGAATAATGCGATACCTCATTTTATTCATGGGATTATTTCTCTTCTCGAGTTGCTGGCCAACACGAGTGGGCTTCACTGATGTGAGCTTCCCTGATGAATGGGAATCATTTTCGGTAAAGACCTTCGACAACAATGCCACAAATACACCACTCAGTTATTCTGCGACCTTAACTGAAAATGTAAAAGATGCTATTCAGAATAATACAAGCTTGAATTTATCTGGCTCCCCAGAAGATGCGCAATTGGAAATTGAAGGTGTAATCAACAATTATTCTATTACCCCAGTTGCATTGCAAGACGGAGATCAAGCGGCAAAAAACAGGCTCTCAGTTTCAGCAACGTTCACAATTTTTATCAAAGAACCTGAAGAAGATCAAATGGTTGTTAACAGCAATCGTTTTGTGGATTATGACTCGAATACTGATTTGGGAATTGTTGAATCTACACTTCTGGAAGAGGTGAATTCGCAAATCGTTCAGGACATTATTAATCAACTTTTCTCGAATTGGTAATGTTGAATGTGAACGAAATAGCTGCTCGAATTGAGAATCCATCAATCACTAAAGCACATGACGCTGAGGATTTGAAGCTATTAGCGGAGAAATATCCGTACACACAAATGTTTTCAATCCTCTATCTCCAATCGCTGAAACAAGCTGGGGATGTCCATTTTGAGGATGAACTCAAAAAACATTCATTTCGAATTACCGATCGCGCGCAACTTTTCAATTTGGTTGAATCAGCACATTCAGTTTCTGCTGAACCAACACCAATTGTTGAAGCCGAAGAGAAAATCGAAGAACCTGCGGAAGAAATAGTTGAGGAAATTCAGGATTCGGCTCCACTCAGCCCTCGTTCAGAAGAAGTCGAAGAAGTTTCAGATGACAAGGAAGTTGCCGAAACAATTGAAGAAACCAAAGAGGAAGAAGCCACTCCTGAAGAAATAGTCGAAGCTGTAGAAACTCCAATTCTCGAAGAAGAGAACATTGTGCTCGACGAGCCCGAACTAGTTGTTGACACTGCTCAGGTAGAAACGGATGAAATAGTTATTGATTCTAATGAGTCTGAGCCAATTATTGAAGAGACTCCGATTGAGGTCGAAGAAACAGTTTTTGAACTAGAAACTTCTGAGACACCTTCGGAACCTGAGACTGAAAAGGAGGAACTATATTCGGTTGAAGAAGCATTTAAAGATGAAGCTCCTGCTGAAAAAGAGACCCAAGATCCTTTAGAACAAACAATTGCTCACCACATTTACGCGGCAAACTATCAATTGGATGGTTTAAGTCCTGAAGAAGAGCGAAAACTAAAGGAAAAAGAAGCTGAAAATCAGAAAGAAGCGGTTTCCGAATCAACGGAACCAGAAATAAAAGAGGATTTATCTTTCACGAGTTGGCTGTCAGCGAATGACAACTATACTGAACCTGAAGAGGAGACTGTGACGGTAAAGGTTGTCCCAGAATTTTCCGACTTCGATCCTTCGAACCCCTTATTTGGTGAGCAAGAGAGACCAAAGAAAGAATTCTTCTCTGCTCCGAAAAAAGCAAAGAAAAGTTTAACCGAGGAAACAGTTCCTGTGAGCGAAACATTAGCCAAAGTATATGCCATGCAAGGAAATTATCCGAAGGCAATTGCAGCTTATGAGCAATTAATGTTGACAATTCCAGAAAAAAAGAGTTTCTTTGCAAGCCTAATTGAAGATTTAAAGACAAAATTAAATACATAATAGAAATGGACACGTTATTTTCAATCATCATTGTTATTTCAAGTATCCTATTGGTGGGAGTAGTTTTTATCCAAAATCCAAAGGGTGGTGGATTGAGCTCTGACTTCGGTGCAGCACAACAAATTGGTGGTGTTCAAAAGACAAACGACTTCATCGACAAAACAACTTGGGGATTAGCAGCAGTTGTTGCGGTTCTAAGTATCGTATTGACAATTCGTTTTAGTGATTCGGCTCCTGCAGCTCAGGAAGAAGCACCAACGGAACAAGCTCCGGAAAACTAATTTCTGGTTCTCAATAACACATTTGAAATGTCAGTATGTCAGCATACTGACATTTTTTTTGCCTAAATATGAAACTTTGTCGGAGTATCAAGGATGGCACAAAATTCGTCCTATTCAAATTGATTCAAAAATTAATAATCATTTAACTAATAAATATGTCAACTTCATTCAAACCATTAGCGGACAGAGTTTTGATTGAACCTGCTCCAGCTGAACAAAAAACAGCAAGCGGAATCATCATTCCTGACTCAGCGAAAGAAAAACCTCTTAAAGGAAAAATCATCGCTGCGGGTAATGGAAAACCAGACGAGCCAATGACGGTAAAAGTCGGAGACGAAGTACTTTTCGGTCAGTATTCTGGAACGGAAATCAAATTGGACGGAACAATGTACATGATCATGCGTGAGGCAGATATTTACGGAATTCTTTAAGTCGATTGAAAGATTCGAAGATTAAAAAATTGCACTTCGACAAGCTCAGTGCACAAATAAAAGATTAAAAAAATAGAAAATGGCAAAGGATATATTTTTTGACGTTGATGCGCGTGACCGCCTGAAGAAAGGTGTTGATGCATTAGCAGACGCAGTAAAAGTTACATTGGGACCAAAAGGTCGAAACGTAGTAATCGGAAAGAAATTCGGCGCTCCACATGTAACAAAAGATGGTGTTACCGTAGCAAAAGAAATCGAATTGAAAGATCCTGTTGAGGACATGGGTGCTCAAATGGTGAAAGAGGTTGCTTCCAAAACTGCAGACATCGCAGGAGACGGAACAACAACGGCAACGGTATTAGCTCAGGCAATTATCAACGCAGGAATGAAAAACGTTGCTGCTGGGGCAAATCCAATGGATTTGAAACGTGGAATCGACAAAGCAGTAAACGCAATCGTAGCTCACTTGAAAACGATCTCAAAAGAGGTTGGTTCAGACAACGATAAAATCAAGCAGATTGCTACAATCTCTGCTAACAATGACGACACAATTGGATCGTTGATCGCTGAAGCAATGAAAGTTGTTGGAAACGATGGTGTAATTACTGTTGAAGAAGCAAAAGGAACTGAAACAGAAGTGCGCACCGTTGAAGGAATGCAATTCGATCGTGGTTACCTCTCCCCTTACTTCGTAACAAACGCGGAGAAGATGTTGACGGAAATGGAAAACCCAATGATCTTGATCTACGATAAGAAGATCTCGAACATGAAAGAGCTTCTTCCTATTTTGGAACCAATTGCTCAAGCTGGGAAATCATTGTTGTTGATCGCTGAAGACATTGACGGTGAAGCATTGGCTACATTGGTAGTAAACAGAATTCGAGGACAACTGAAAGTTGCTGCTGTTAAGGCTCCAGGATTCGGTGATCGTCGTAAAGCAATGTTGGAAGATATCGCGATTTTAACTGGAGGTCAAGTGATCTCTGAAGAGCGCGGATTGACATTGGAAAATGCAACGTTGGAAATGCTCGGAACTGCTGAAAAAGTAGAAATTGACAAAGACAATACAACGGTTGTAAATGGTGCAGGTCGTAAAGACGATATCCAAGCACGTATCGGTCAAATCAAAGCTCAAATCGAGTCGACTACTTCGGACTACGACAAAGAAAAAATGCAAGAACGCCTAGCGAAATTATCAGGTGGGGTTGCTGTTCTTTATGTTGGAGCACCAACAGAAGTTGAAATGAAAGAGAAGAAAGACCGTGTGGATGATGCTTTACATGCCACGAGAGCTGCTGTTGAGGAAGGAATTGTAACCGGAGGAGGTGTCGCCTTAATCCGTGCTATCGGTTGCCTCGACAATCTGAATGGCTTAAACGAAGATGAAGGAATGGGTATCCAAATCGTCAGAAAAGCATTGGAATCGCCTTTGAGGATTATTGCTGAGAATGCTGGCG
>CAJQOB010000271.1 GCA_905479845.1 uncultured Flavobacteriales bacterium | reverse complement strand
ATTACCAAGTTCACCATAATAATACTGTCACATCCTAATGCATTCGGAATCGTGTCAACAAACATTCCAGATGTCGTCCAAATTTGTCCACTTGGAGAGGAGTATGCAGAACAAGCAGTTGCCTGAATTGTACTTGTAGTTTCAGTTCCAATTGTTACATCAACAACATAAAGACTATCGCAACCTCCAGCATCGAAGATTGTATCATTGTAAATTCCTGAGGTCGTCCATGTGTATGTTCCACTTGGAGAAGTTACAGGTGTACAAGAAATAACTGTTTGGTTAAATGTTGTCGGTGAACATGGAGTTCCACAAGCCGTCATTGAATGTGCTCCAAGTGAATCAGACATGTCAATTGGGTAGACATCCCATTGAGTTGCTCCAACAGCCCAGTTCAATTCACCTTGGTTGATGTTCATCATTCGAATTAAAGTGAAGTTGTTCGTCGCTCCACTTCCTACAGGCCAACCTGATCCCGGGTCAACACCAATTTGTCCAATGATATCCAGTGTGTCACCTGAGTTCATGTTTATCATGTAAACAGCATCATCACCATTGAAAAAAGTAAGCGTGTGCGTTGTGTCAGTTTCAGCCATGATTGCTGGGTTTGCACTTGGGTTTCCTATAATGAAAACGTCGCCAGCTAGGATAGTTCCTACGGGGAAAATACTATCTGTAGGTATGAGACTACCATTGTTCGCTCTGTAAACAACATAGTTTGATAAATCTATATCGAATCCTGTTGGGTTGTAAATTTCAAGTGCTTTGTTGCTACTTGAACCTTCAATGTATTCTGAAAAGAACAGCTCAGTACAAGGTCCGAACACTGGCACTGGAGGTGCGCAAGAAGTCATTGTGTGCATGCCAAGAGAATCAACCATGTCGATAGGGTAAACATCCCATTCTGTGGCTGCAGAAGCCCAATCGTTGTTTCCTTGTTGTGTTGAAATATTTCTAATGAGCGTAAAGTTATTTGTTGCTCCAGTTCCAACTGGCCATCCAGCACCAGGATCAACTCCTACTTCACCAATAACGTCAATAGTATCACCAGTTGAAATGTTCTCTAAAATAAGAGCATCATCACCGTTAAAAAACGTCGCGGCATTCGTTGTGTCGGATGCTGCAAGAATCGCTGGGTTGGCACTCGAATTTGCAATTACATAAACATCGCCTGCAGCAAGAAGTGTTCCTGCTGGGAAATCGTACGTTCCTGAGGCAGTAGTTGCTCCGTTAGTGTGTCGTTTTACGACATAACTCGACAAGTCAATTGATCCACTAGTTGGATTGTAAATCTCGATCGCCTTGTTATTGCTCGATCCTTCAATGTACTCAGAGAAAAAGAGCTCTGAACATTGGGCAAAGCTGACAGTTCCAGCCAACAGTGCAATTGATAAAGTAATGATTCTTTTCATCGTGTTTTATTCATTTATATCTGCAAATCTCGGACATTAATTAGACATCGTCACTATGTAAAGATTAAGAAATTCTTACCTCAACACTTTAGTTGTTAACTAAACGGATTTAGTAAGTGCAGAAGTAGGGAAATGTTGATAAGTTCTATTTTTTTAGAGCTTTTTAATCATCTCGTGCAATGAATTCTTTAAAAGAAGAGGTGGGTGAAGATTGGAGGGATTTGCCTGTCTAAACAATAAAAATTAGTTTAGTAACCACGAACTACGGCATAATTTAGAAGCATGAACGGACTATCGAATAAAAAATTGTTACTCTCTCTAGCGTTTATTGAAGGAGCATGCGTAATGGCTGTTGAATTATTAGGAGCGAAAATGATTGCTCCCTTTTTTGGCAGTTCTCTCTATGTTTGGGCGTCTGTTCTAGGTGTCACGCTCTTTTCATTAATGGTTGGATATTATTTAGGGGGGTATTTCTCAGAGAAGTGGAAAAATCAGAATGCCGTATTATGGATTCTAATTGCCGGAGGAACTCTTATTGCCTTGATGCCCTTTAGTAGTATGTGGATTATGACATCGATGATTGATTCTTCCATACAGGTAGGTTCAACAATTTCCGTTCTTGTCTTTCTTATGCCTCCGCTCATTTTAATGGGGATGACTTCCCCCATGCTTATCAATTTGATTAATTCTTCCGTGGACAAAAGTGGGAAGACAGCTGGAATGGTTTATGCAATCTCGACAATGGGAGGAATTTTTGGCACTTTCCTGATTGGGTTCTACTTGCTCCCAAATTTCGGTGTTAATGCACCGTGTTTGATTTTTGCAGCTTCGATAATGATTCTACCGATAGTCCTATTGATTAAAAAGAACTTCATTAAAACGGCATCTTGTATGATTCCCTTCTTCATTATTCTGTTTGCAAATTCTAGTGCAATGGAAAACGATCACCGTACAATTAAACTCTTGTACGAATCGGAAGGAGTGTTAGGACAGGTCAAGGTTTACGATATGCCTTATCAAACGCAATTTCAAGGATTGAACAAAGGGCGAATTTTGATGGTGAATAATACTGCTCAGACAATTGGGAATGTGAGTGATCTAACTCGTGATTTATGGGATTATTCCTATTACTTTCCATCTGCTGTTAGTACTTACCCTGAGGGGTCGGATGTGCTTTTGCTCGGTCTTGGGGGTGGGTCTTTATTGCATCACTTCGACAGGCTGAAGTTTAAAACGGATGTAGTCGAGCTGGATCAAAGGGTGGAGGACGTGGCAATCGATTACTTTGACGTCAATCCTAAGACAAATATTGTTGTTGATGATGCGAGGCACTTTCTAAATATCTGCACGAAGAAGTACGATGTGATTATGATGGATTTATTCTTGAATGAAACACCACCAGCGCACGTTTTGACACAGGAAAGTTTTAAGAGAGCTAAACAATTACTCAAGGAAGACGGTGTAATCGTGATCAATTTTTATGGATACATTTCTGGAGAAAAAGGTTTGGCGGCAAGGTCAATCTATAAAACCTTAGGGAGTGTAGGTTTAAATGTTGAAATTCTGCCAACCCCTGGTATCGAGAAACACAGAAATTTGATTTTTATTGCTGGAGAGAACCTTCCGGATTTTAATGATAATTCATATGAACTTCCAAACCTGCCAAAATTAGTAGATCTTAATTCAGAGTTAATTGATACTGATAACATAGATTTTGGTTCTGCTTCGATTCTCATCGATTCGAAGCCAGAGCTAGAAAAAATGTACTTGTCTGCGGCATTGGATTGGAGAGCCGTCTCGATCGAGTACAATCTTAAAATGCTTTTAGAAGAAGAAGTTTTAAAATAATTACAAAATTTGGCAACCTTTGTGAATTATTGTGCGTTTGATGAATGATTGGAGTAATCCAATTTGTTGAACTGATAAACTAGAACTATATACTACTACTTATGAAATTAAGTAAACACAAGTGCCTTTCCCTAAAAAAAGGTCTCTTTCTAATTGGTGTGATGCTTTTTAGTCTGAATTCTATCGCGCAAACTTCCGACACACAACAGTATAATGAATTGAGCAGTGCCTTAGATGGTGTGTTTCAAATTCAGATGGTTGGTATCCGCAACAAACCTTCTTATGACACAAGCTTGTTGGTTGAGATAAATAGTAAGCAGAAGCAATCACAGAGGGTTGTTTTTTTCTACAAGAATAATATTCGTATCGAAGTTCTTTCCAAAGATAAGGTACAGAACGGACTCATTTGTTCTCAAGATGAAAAAGTGATTTACGTCAATCAGTAGACTATTCAGTCTTTCAGAAAATTTACAAGATTAAACGAAGATGAAGAATCAATATATAAGACGAATACTATTA
>CAJQOB010000270.1 GCA_905479845.1 uncultured Flavobacteriales bacterium | reverse complement strand
CCCAGAAGAATAGTTTGCGCTTAATTCCAGTTAATTCATCACCCTTCGCCATGATTTTATCGAATACTTTTTCGATCAATCGAGGAACGGCAGTAAATACGTCTGGATTCACCTCTCGGATGTTGTCACCAATCGTGTCTAGCGACTCGGCGAAATGAATCGAACAACCGATATACATGTATAAGTAATGCAACATTCTTTCGTAAATATGACATACGGGTAAGAAGCTCAATACCTTCGAGTTTTGATCAGCAGGAATTGGGTCAATACATGCAGCAACATTTGATAAAATGTTATTGTGTGAAAGCATTACACCCTTAGGGTTTCCAGTAGTTCCAGAAGTATAAATGATTGTCGCTAATTCCTCATTTTTAACCGCATCCATCCTCGCTTGAACGTCTGATACAGGAACAGATTCACTGTCTTTTTTGATTTCAGACCAGTGTATTCCTCCAGGAACATCATCTTCCATTGTGAAAATGTGTTCCAAGGTTGAAATTGAAGGTCTAATGCGTGTTATTTTTTCGTGTAATTCCTCGTCTGCGACAACACATAATTTGATGCCAGCATCGTTGAAAATATACGTATAGTCACTCTCAGAAATATTCGGGTAAAATGGTACTACAATAGCGCCAACTTGTTGAATCGCAATGTCCATTACGTTCCATTCATAGCGAGTTCCAGAAACCAATCCAATCATGTCTCCGGCTTGAACTCCCATGGAAATTAAACCACGAGAAATTGCCATTGCCTCATCCAAAAAGTCTTTGGTCGATACACCGATCCATTTGCCATTTGTCTTGGTGACAAACATGTTTTCATTTGGATACGCTTTCATTTGGTGATGTGGTACATCGAATAGTCTTTTTGCTTCAATCATAATTAGTGCTTTCTGTGTGTGACGAATTTAGCAAAAAAAGTACGAAAAAATGTTCGATAGGAGTTGCGTTATGTTAGGTGAAAGGTATGTTTGGGTAAAGGAGGCGTCAGAATTGTATCAAAAGGGCTCAAATAAAGTTATGTTGTTGTAACAATATTAGGTCTTCGATTGTTTTAACTGTTGAGATCTGAACAGATTTGAAAAGAAAAGAGTACAATATCGTAGTAAAAGAGCAATCCGGAAATCTATTCGGATATGCAATTCGCTTCCTCAGAAATGAAGAAGACGCAAAGGATATTGTGCAAGATGTTTTCGAAAAACTTTGGTTGAATAGGAACAAAGTAGAATTCGCGAAATCCAAGTCATGGATGTTCACGACTGCACACAATGCAATGATTAATTTCTCAACCCGAAAGGGAAGAATGAAGCTTAGCCCAGAAATGGCTGAATTTGATTCAGGGAAATCTCAATCGAATTTATTCGAATCGCATGAAGTAGTTGAAAGAGCGGTAAGCATTCTTCCTCCAATTCAAAAAAGTGTGATTTTGTTGCGTGACCTTGAAGATTACTCTTATAAGGAAATTGGCGACATCTTGAATCTATCTGATTCACAAGTGAAAGTATATCTGTTCAGAGCAAGAAAGAAAATTAAAAAGCAGTTAAAAGGATTGGTAGAGTTAGTATGAGTAATCCATCATTTTCAAATATCGATATGTGGTTGTTCGAGCTTGCTGAAGGGAATCTCTCTCCAGAACAAGTAGAACAATTAGAGTTGTTTTTGCTCAATCATCCAGAATTGGATGTTGATCGTGATGTTTGGGAAATGGCGAAAGTGGAGAAAACACCCGTTGCTTATCCTGAAGTTGCTAGTTTGGAAAGAAAACGTCGCCCTGTTGCCGCATTTGCATTTGCAGGATTGTTCCTGTTTCTAATTGGTACAGGTTCATATATGGCTTGGAATGGCAATTTCGAGACTTTCTCTCAAGAAGATTTGCAAGCTCAAAATCATCAGGTGAAATCACAATTGTTAGAGCAAATAAGAGATCTTCAAAACAAAACTGCGAATCAAAAGTCGTCTACTGCGGTAGCAAACCATCTCGCTTTCCAAAAGTTATCGTTGAACAGTGCTGATGAGTTGACAAATGTTAATTCTAATGAAATGGTTGATGGAATTGCTCCTTCAGAAACAAATACCACTGAAACGTTCATCGCTAGTGCGAATGCTGGCCCATCTCAAAATAGAGGTTCTCTTAGCTTGAACACAGCGCACAGTGCGACGAATGGTTCGAGTCAGGGTGTTGATCCAAGCCTCTTTGAATTAACGCACACAGTAACGGCTCAAACACAAAATTCAGCACAAAGTGTGACGAATCAGCAAGATCAAGGTTATGATACTGAATTGAGTGATAGGTTAGGAAATAGCGATGAGGTAGGAGAGAAGGATTTTTATGTTCGTGAACCAAGCGAGATAAAAGTGTACGAAGGACGCGTTTGGAATGAACGAAAAACTCCATGGGCGGGTCGAACAATTGCTTCATCTGGACATAGCCGAAAATCATTCAAAGATCACTTCAACAAGTTCACACGATCAATTCAACGCATGATGAATTCTCCAATTGCATTGAAGAACTCGCGTGATCCTCATTACCACGTTCCTGGAATGACAGCTAACGACATCAATTTTAGTTCTGCGGGAACGCTTATTGCCACTCGAGTTCAAACGAATTCACGATTACAATGGCAGGGACAAGAAAGTGAGCAGTTGATGAATCAGATTTCAGCTGACGGTTACTCATACGGAATGAGAGGAGGTTGGGGAGTTCAATTGAATCATCAATGGTATAAAAACGGTGGTATTCAAGTGGCTCAAGCGGCATTTACTTATTCTCCTAAGATCTCAGTTTCAAATTGGGTTTCTGTTGAACCATCGGTTCGATTAAAAATGGGGAATAAGCGTTTGAACTCTGGGTTGATGGAAAACACTGACGCCGTTGAGATGGACAGAGGAAATACGCAAGACTTCTACGCGAATGGGGCTGCCCCAATTGGACGTAGCTTGTGGTATAAAGATGTAGGTCTTGGACTTTTGGTGAATACAAAATGGTTCTTTGCGGGTGTTCAGGTCGATAACATTTTCAAATACAAAGACAACTTGTACAACAATAACTGGAGCGATCCTCGTAGGATGCAAAGTCATTTCACTGCAACGATTGGAAGTGATTGGGTCTCACGAAATGAAAAGTTGAGCTTGTCACCATACCTTGTATATCAGAAACATGAAAACCTTTCTGAAATGTGGGCAGGAGCGAATTTCGCTTACAAATGGTTCAACATTGGAATTGCTACTTCAAATAAATTGGAGCCAGCAGCATCGATAGGTATGAAGTTTGATCACTTCAGTTTACGCTACAATGCGGATTACACGCAAAGTACGATGTTAGATAAGAAAGCTCTTTCGCATCAATTAACGATTCGATTTGTAGCGAAGAAAAGTAGATTTAATAAACGATAGATATGAAGTATTTTTTGAGTTTAATGGTGGTTGGTTTCATAGGATTGAGTGCGCAAGCGCAAGATTTGGAGTTCACGCAGTTTTATGCGAACCCAATCTATCTTAATCCGGCCTTAGCGGGGTCAAATGGCTGTCCTAGAATCGCTATGAATTATCGGAATCAATGGCCATCATTGTCTGGTTCCTATGTTTCATATGCAGCAGGTTATGACAACTATTTCAAAAACATCAACGGAGGATTCGGTGTATTAGCTGTACACGATGTTCAAGCGCAAACGATTAGCTCGTCTCAACTAGGGATTATGTACTCGTATCACTTGAAAATTAACCGTAAATGGACGATGAACTTTGGTGCAAAGGCTAACTACTGGGTAAAAACACTGGATTGGGATAAATTGACCTTTGGGGATATGATTGATCCTCGTCGTGGATTCATTTACGCGACTGGTGATGTGCCAAGAGGAGGAACAAAAGGATTTTTCGATGCTTCTGCGGGAACAGTGCTTTTCAATAAAGTGTTCAATATTGGATTTGTTGCACACCACTTAAACACTCCAAATGAGTCGATGATTATTGGAGAGTCGAAATTACCAATGCGATTTACTGCTCATACTTCGGCGTACATCAAGCTTGGTCAGAAATCACAGTATACGAATCAGACGGCAATCATGCCATCGATAATTTACGCGTACCAAAACGGATTCCAACAATTGAATATCGGTACCTATGTTAAGTATGGCGCGTTTACAGCTGGAGCTTGGTTCAGAAACCGTGATGCATTCATCTTAACACTAGGTGTTAATACAGAGAAGTTTAAAATCGGTTACAGCTATGATGTAACTGTATCAAAATTGAATAACGGAGTTTCGGGTGGTTCACACGAAATCTCATTAGGGTTCAACTTGAACTGTAAGGACAAGCCATTATCGTTCCGAACGATTTCTTGTCCGTCA
>CAJQOB010000269.1 GCA_905479845.1 uncultured Flavobacteriales bacterium | reverse complement strand
ATCGCATCTGTTCCATCAAGTGTAGTTGATGAGAATCCAGACTTAGAAGGTGAAGAAGTTTGTTGAAGTGTTGCAGTGTACGTTGTACCTGGTGTATATGATGTAACGGGAGTTGTACCATCTAATAATGCAAAAGAGTTTTCCGACGTTCCGTCTTGTGTCGTACCTGAGTGACACTGTGTACAATTTGCTTCACCTGGCGCACCAGTTAATCCAGATTGTCCACCTGCCGAGAAAAGGTGTTCTTGAGTAAATTTTTCTACAACGCTAGATTCCGCAGTTGTTTGCTGAAAAGCAAAGAATCCTAAGGAAGCTAATGCCAAAGAAGATAAGATGTAGCTTTTTTTCATAATTTTTGTTTTGAGGGGTTAAGATAAAAGAAATTAATTAATTATTCAAAGTTCCTTGGGCTATCCAACAATCAAACTGTTCAATAATTGAGTCGCTTAGCTTCGGTTGAAAGTAAGGCATCGCGACAACCCCTGGTTCGTGATTAATGACGTTTAAAATATCGTTTGCGTTGGCTGAAATGTTTCCATGCCCCTCCAAATTGTACCCAGACGAGGCTGAACCTGCATCGTGACAACCACTTGTAGAACAATTTGCTTGAATCATTGGTTCAACAATTCCTGAAAAAGAAATTGTATCTGGGCAATCTTCGGGAACAACAACTTCTATTTCCGTTTTGTCTTTATCACAAGAAGAAATAGTCGTAAGAGCGAGAAAAAGTGCTGCTGAACTTAATAGTAGGTATGTTGACTTTCTCATAGTTTGAATTTTCTTGAAATGCTAAATCCAAATCGGAACTCCCCTGCCAGCCAGTCTGAAGTAGTATATGGGATGAACTGTGTTTCTCCAAACCCACGTGAATTCGTGAAGTTCATTTTGAACGTATGTCCGTTTGTATTCCATTCAAAAGCAACACCTAGACTGTTTTTCATGTTTGCTCTGAACCCAGATGGGTTAAAGTTGTGATAGTATTCAAGAATTAATCCATAACTCTTATTGATTTTATAGTTCACCGCCCCGCCAAGAGAGAATAAGCTATTAACATCTTCAATGTCTACTAGATTCCTGTGAACAAATGTCGGCATTAACTGAACACTCAGGTGCTCGCCAAATTTTCTCGCTGCGATCAATTGTGCACTGTACGCCATACGATGAGAGAACTTCGGGTAACTTGTTACTTGTGTCAAATCAGATGTTGACTTACCGTAGGTAATCATAGCAGATCCCATCGCCGCGAGGCTAATTGGTGTACCATTCTTCTGTTGTGTCATGAAACGATACTTTGTGAAGCCATCCACCAACGAACTATATGGTGCTCCTGTTCCCTTGCTTCGTCCGAGTCCAACCATCCAGTTGTCTGAAATTCCATATTCAAAAGCAAATCGAATATCAGCTGCTTGATCAAAACCGAAAAATTGGTGCACCCCACCATTTGTTCCAGCTATGTCACCAAATCGGTGTTCAATTCTGAATTCTAATATGCGACTTTTCAGTGTTTCAACAGAATGTCCATTGATCACACGTGTCCCTGTAAATGTTTCTTCTACATTTTGCGCTTGTGCCGTGAAAGCTAGCGCAAGGCCGAATACCACGAGTACTTGTTTCATCATCTTTTGGCAATTTGTTTGATATAAGCGACTAAATCGTTCAATTGTGCATCGCTCATTTTTTCTTTTGTATAGTGTGGCATGTATTGTTTTCTACCCGTTTTCGAATAGGTTCCGTGCCTTACAATTTGGTAAATCGATTGATCAGAGTATTTCTTTCTATTTCTCCAGAGGAAACGCCCTGAAAGCTTACCATCATCTAAATGTAAATAGGTAACACGCTTATTCTGATGACAGAACATACATGCCTTTTTATAGATCAGTTTACCATTTTCAGCGTCTCCACCTTCTCCGTATGGTCGTGCGTTGCGATCCATTGTTTCCATAAACGTCGCGGAATAGGCCTGACGGTAAGCACCTTTGATAGACTTCGCTAAATTTTCCTTTTGAGATTGATTGAGATTTCCTTCAACCAAGGCGAATTTGTCTTTGTCCGGAATAACAATATCGCTCAAATGCAATTCATTCTTCTTGAAGTAGTGCATTATCGCCTCTAACTCCCAATCTTCAATGTATCGACCTGACGAACAATATTTGGAGCAAAGCTGAACAGCATTCGCAAGAGAATCTCGCGCATTGGTAACCAAGTCACCGTACTTCTCTACATAATCATCATTGTAAAATGTCTCTCTATTATAGATTCCCCAAAGTGTCGACCCCGGAAGGAATGGCAATCCATTTTCTTTTGCGTAATGCAATCTATCTGCTGGATCTTCACTACTCGCATCATCAAATTCACGGGTTGTGTTGTGACAATCGGTACACACAAAATATGTTGAAATTCGTTTAGACTTTTTTCCGTCTTTAACGGTATACCCTTTAAAAATGAGATCTTCACCGACTTTGGCTTTTCCTAAGTCCACTTGCGCAATAGAATGGATGAGTTCATCTTCTCCCAACATATTCAGCACTTGTTCAATGGAATACAGATTTGGATCGATTCGATCAATCTTTGCCTGGTCGGTCCGAACACTTAGGGACGTAACCAAAGCCACGGTAGAAATTAACGTGATGGAAAGCAGAATTTTCTTGTACAAAATACTATCAGTTGATGAAAGTTATGATTTAGGTTCGTATGTAAACATACAAAATAAATGGAGGTTATCTCCTCTATCCACCGAATTTACTATATTTATCTTCGATAAACAAAAGGCATGCTGAATAACGATTTAATCAACAAATTGCAGGATCTCAAGCGTCAATCTGAAGACAGTAAAGAACGTTTGGCTGATGTAGAGATTTCAGAAGAAGCAGGTAATGGTTTGATTCGCGTATCAATGAATGGAAACCGTGAATTGAAATCTGTTAAGATCAACGCTGATGTACGTCAGTTCGAAAATGAAGATTTGGAGGATTTAATTTGTGTGGCCTTTAATCGTGCATTAGACAAAGTGAACGAATTAAATGAGAAAGAGGTGATGTCTTCTGCTCAATCGTTATTTTCTGGCATGTAATTATGACAAAGCAAGAAGTTCGCGAAACCTATATAGCGAAGCGCAAAGCGCTATCTCCGCGTCAGCTCGAAGAAATTTCCGAGGCGGTTTGTCACATGGTATTCAGTAAGTATCAGTTGGAGGGTAAGAAGATCAGTATCTTTCTTCCAATCGAGCGTAACAAGGAAATCAACACTTACAAAATTTGGGAGAAAGCGAAGTCCTTTGGTGCTCAGGTCGCTATTCCAAAAGCTAATTTCAAGACAAACGAAATGAAGCAGGTGATTTTCGAGAATGAAGATCAACTGGAAATTTCCGAATTTGGAATTCCTGAACCAAAGAAAGGCCGTGTTGTCGCAGCCGAACATTTCGATTATGTTTTTGTTCCATTGTTGGCAATTGATAAGCAAGGAAATCGTGTAGGATACGGGAAAGGATTCTACGATCGCTTTTTGAAAAAATGCTCACCTCGCTGTACGTTTATTGGCTTGAATCACTTCGATGAGCTGGTTGATAAGATTGACGGGATTGAATTCCACGACATCAAGTTGAACGCGTGTATTACTCCGAATAAAATTTTTCGATTCTGATTATTGATTTGTTGGATTTGTTGGATTCTACGATACTCCGATTTTTCGACGACTTTGACGGTAGGATTGGTTTGCTTGGACAATTGGATTTTTGGATTCGCTGCTCTGTTGGATTAGCTTCGCTACTGCCTTCGGCGGCGTGTTGGATTGTTGGATAATTGGACTTTTGGATTCGCTTCGCTTTCAGATTTGCCTAGCGGCTGTTGGATAATTCGATTTTCCGACCATCGGACTAATCAAAAACAATTGCCACGTTAGGGATAGTAACGGCAGCTTCTGACGATGAAATCTCAGAACTATAGTGGATAGCCCGACCCGATAGGGAAACGCCCTACGTCTTCTAGTGGTCCGATTTTTGAACCATTCGGATGATTTTCACTAATTTAGAACATGCGTTGGCGCTTTGTAGCACTTGTCATCTGGGGGATTTCGGTCTCTATTATTCCTTCTACGAATCAACCTCGACCCGTTTTTGGTGTGCGAGTTTCGATCGGAGCGAATTCTAAGTTGACGACCTACGTGTGCTATATTCATACTGGACGAAACTTGACACATAAGCGTATTTGTGATCGAGAAACTTTCATTAAAATTATTTCTGGACATTGGCCAAGCATCTACAATCCAAAGAGAGAGAACCTATTTGACAAGAACGGTCTGGGATGCAATGTAATTCAGGACAGTATCACTTTTAAAGACGTTCCATCATGTGTTCCATTTGACTCGCTGTGGAAAATCCGATATTCCGTGTATCCCTTTCGAACTAGAAATGAAATTGGCTGGAGCAATAAGTACCATAAGCCTTCTCCACAGCAGGAAAAATACCTCGGAAACCGTTATGGAATAAATCACATCGATGGAGATTTCTTCCTCGACACCAGTTTTTGGATGCTCCTAAAAGACGTAACGGACCCAGATTGGATTGCGAATTACAAATCATTGAACTAACTTGTCGTAAGTTTTAATTGCTTTAACCGTCCTAATGACTATGAACAAACTATATCTATTCTCGATCCTATTATTTGCGGCTCTTGTTGCAACTTCTTGTGGAGACTCAAGTGCTGAAAATGAGGTGAAAAACCAAGCTGATAAGCTGTCAAAAGAGCTGGAGAAAGCTACCAATTCTGATGATGACCCAAATGTTGAAACCGTTATCACAACAGATGAGGATGGAAACCAACTTGTCACGAAGATAGAAACCAAAGAAGATGGCACTCAAGTAAAAACTACTACGGCTGCAACCGCCGAAGAAATTCGCGAAATTGTTGAAAGCGGGGTTTTATTAGATGATCCGAAACTTTCGGACCCACCAGGACCAACAGAGGTTACTACGCCAATTTCTCCAATTAATGAAGAAGACTCGTACAATTTTCATGAATACAAAAAATTAAATTCTCTCTTATCTACGTATGTTTCATATGCAGGAAATGTGAATTATTCCGGCATCAAGTCGAATAAATCCCAACTGGAGGACATTATCAAGGAGTTTGAATCCAATTTCCCAGGTTCTGACTGGAGCTCTGCTCAAAAATTGACTTTCTGGATTAATGCCTACAACCTCTACACAATCAAGTTAATTGTAGATAATTATCCGACAACGTCTATTACAAATATCACGGCGAAGCCTTGGCACAAAAAGTTCATTAAATTGAATGGAACAACGTATTCGCTCAATCAGATTGAGAATGATATTATCAGAAAACAATACAACGAGCCTAGAATTCACTTCGCTTTGAATTGTGCGAGCAAATCATGTCCAGTACTTTTGAATAAGGCATATACTCCTGGAACGGTTTATGGAAAAATGACTGCTCAGACCAAGCGTTTCTTAAGTGATGCATCAAAGAACACTTACGGTAAAAAGGAAGTTCAAATCTCCCAAATATTTGAGTGGTACAAAGAAGATTTCACGAAAGGTGGAAAAACAGTATTTGATTTCATCAATAAATACCGCACTGAGCAGTTGGACAAGCAGAAAATCACTTACCAAGAGTATTCTTGGGATTTGAATAAATAGCTCATTCAACACGAAATATTGGCTGGGCTTTCGTTTCTAATACGACCACAAATCGTGTTCGAACGTCCGCATTTCATTGGTAATTCTCTCTGATTCGTACAAAGCATCAATTCCATGAGCGTAGTCCTCAATGGGGCGGTCATAAGTGTTGCTTTCTTTGTAGATGTAACTACTAAACCGTCGTTTCCAGAATAGATCGTCGAAACTCATCCACTGAGAGTCGTTTCTGTCGTTATAGGTGAAGTAGTTATTGAAAACATATCTACAATGCGGGAAATACAGCCAAAACAGCTCCTTCTTACCTACAATTTGTTCGTTTCCTACATTGTCCAATTGCGTGTCGTAGACAACTGGAGCTATGGCAATGATTCGAACATCCATTTCACCACGTTGTTTATCAAAGAACCAATCTTCCTTAAGTCGGTACTCCACTATGTCTTTGGATTCGTACCAAAGAGTGTCTGGTGCATCATACACCTGGGAAAGTAGCCCATTTTCATCTTCTTCAAGGAGTGGTTCACCATCGTCTCCAACCAGGGGAATATCACTTTGTGGTCCAAGGCGCCCTAAATAATAGAGTAAATCTGATCGGAAATTGGCGTCCGTATAATAATTTTCACCGTGAGGAGGATCGACCGGATACTTCAACTGATCACCATCCCACGCTCCAAGTCCATAACTTACGGGGTTGTAGGGAGAGAAAACGCGCAAATCGCCTTCCATTACGTGCTTACGAATGATTGTCCACAAACTCCATCTGGAAGCATTTGTTATCCATTCCAATTCGGTCACTTCATCCAAAGGGTAATACATGGGTTGATTGATTCTTTCGCGCATGTCAATGGCCCGCCAAACACGTTTACTCCAAAGTACATCACGCTCTGAAACCGCAGGGTATTGAATGAGTCTTTTTGTTGGAATATGAGTGTTCATCCAACTGCCGTTAGGTATTCCATTCAATTCAGGAATTGGACCTTGAGCGATACTCAGAAAAGGAAGAAACACGAAAATGGAGAGAAGATATTTCATTGTTGTCGGTTTATGTTGTTTACTACATAACCTCTGACCATGAAAAAGTTACCAAAACAAAAATCCCCCTAACGAAACGCTAGGGGGATTAAGTAATTATCTAGAGACTAGAAAGACCAAATATCGTGTTCGATGTTTCTAATTTCATTTTTAATGTTTTCAGATTCGTGCAATGCATCTAATCCAGAGCGGTAGCTTTCAATCTGACGATCGTGAACATTGCTCTCTTTGTAGATTACTGAACTAAAGCGACGTTTCCAGAAAAGGTCATCGAAGCTCATCCATTGTGCATCATTGTGCTCGTTGTAAACAAAGTAGTTATTGAATACGAAACGACAGTGTGGGAAATACAACCAGAACATCTCTTGAAGTCCTCCGATTGTTTTGTTTCCATTGGCATCTGTATCCATTTTGTAACGAACTGGTGCAACAGCAATAATACGTTGATCTAGAACAGAACGTTGCTTATCAAGGAACCAGTCCTCTTTAATACGGTACTGAACGATATCCTTTGATTGGTACCAAATAGTATCTGGATCTTCGTATTTAAACGATTGCGTTCCATCTGGTAAATCGATGATGATGTTATCACCATACTCATCTACTAGAGGCACATCACTGATAGGTCCAAGTTCTCCAAGGTAGAAGGTCATTTCCCCTCTAAATGCAGAATCAGTATAGAAGTTCATTCCTTGTTGCGGGTCGATCGGGTATTTCAATTGATCACCGTCCCATCACCAAGACCATAACTTAAAGGATTATACGGAGAGAATACTCTCAAATCACCATTCATAACGTGTTGTCTGATGATTGTCCAAAGACTCCAACGAGATGCATTACGTACCCATGCGTATGGAGTAATTTCATCCATTGGGTAATACATCGGTTGATTGATTTTTTCACGTAAGTCTATGTACTGCCATACACGTCTGCTCCAGATGGCATCTGCCTCCCGAACATTCGTATAAGGGATCATTCGTTTAGTTGGAATGTGTTCTTGAATAAACACACCATCAATAATTCCTTCTGTAGGCACGTTGACTGGTCCTCCATTGATTCCCTCAATTTGTCCCAATGTCGTTCCTATGAATAGGAAGACTCCAACTACACTCATGAATAGACTTCTCATAATCCTCAATTTTAATATTAAATTTTAAATGCTCCAGCTTTTTTACGCTGAATACCGTCCGGACCGACTACTGTACATATAAAACTTACTTGGCTACCTGGTTTCGCAGCTCTCAACAAGTTAGTTGCTGCTGAGATGTTAGATCCAGGACCTCCTGGTGGCTTCCCTTGTGCTCCAGGAACTTGACATTCCCATTTCACGATACTGAATGAAGCATTCAGTGGAATTTCAGGTGGGTATTTTGCAAACAATTTCGTTTGTGATTTTGAAGCTTTACCTCCATTCTTCACACCTCCCCAGTACAATTCTGGATCTGGCAAGTTTGAACAACGGAATTGCATTGACTTCAAAGTAACAGATTTACCATCAGCAGTTCTACCTGAAACAGACAACGTCGCTGTCTTTCCACGTCCTGCAGGCTTAACAATCCATCCTTCACCTGATTTGCTTACTGAAGCACCAGATGCTGATAAATTTGTTGTTGGGTAACCTGATGCCGTTGCATTCACTTTATTAGGGTAACCTCTGTAAAGCATGTTCATTTCAGGAAGCTCGATAGAACCAGAAGGTTTCATCACAACAATTTCCTTCGACCATTCTCTAGTTGTCAAGTCACCGTTCTTTTTACGGATAGCAACAGTACCAGAAAGTGTCATATTCGACGAACCAGCTTTTACTTTTACATAACCTTTACCATCTCTAACATTGGTAACTTTTTCTCCGTTGTACGTAACTTCAGGTTGCTTATCAGTATCAAAAGCTGCCATCAAAACTTGAACTTCGAATTCTTCGTTTTGGTTTACAACTTCTGGACCATACGCTAACTCCATTACTTTATTGAAAGAGTATTCTCCTCCACCAACACGCATTCTAATGCGGTTTACAGCTCTTGCTCTTGCAGCCAAAACATCTTTTTGCAAAGAAGTTAACGATGCGATTGCAGCAACTGATGGTGAGTGATCAAATGTTTTACCAATCCAGTGAACACCTTTTTCTCCGTGTACTTCAGAGTATTCAATTTTTGTCAAACCTCTGTAGATTTCAATGATATCATCAACATCATCTTCATTCACAGTACCTTGTTTCTTGATTTCTTTACGAACCAAAACACCAAGTTCCGTTTGATCTTTGTACTTCGAGATATCTGGTGAAGTAAATTTGAATTTTTTCACCGTTGTTACATTTCCTGATGTATCAGTAGCAACTTGAGATCCAGCTAAAACTTGAACTACAGCATCACGGTATTTTTTAAGATCATTGAACATGATCATACCTTTACCGTCCGGCTTCTTAATATCAGTCTCCGCTCCAATCATAATTCTCATTGGATCATCGTACTTGTCCTTACCAGAAACGAATTCAAGATTCATTCTAGTTGGTTTCAATGGTCTCTCTTTGCTGTAAGCAATAGTCACAATCGACTCAGGCTTTGCAATCGACTTCATATCTTCACCACAAGCTTCAAGAATTTCAAATTTTAAATCGTCAATTTTCTTGATTTCTGCCGCTGCAAGATCATCAATTTGCTTAACCGCCTCAAGAAGTTTCTTGGCCTTCGCCATAGCTACTTGATTTGATTTGTCTGTGCTTACCTCCACCAAAGCTGCTTCCTTCTCGTCACCACGAGCAAGTTCAGTTAAATTGGCTTGTTGCATGTTTTCCTCAATCGCAACGAAAGCATCCAAAATGGATTTCGATACGTTAAGGGCAAGAAGAGCGGTGAGTACTAGGTACATCATTCCGATCATCTTCTGTCTGGGGGTTTCTTTTCCTCCTGCCATGATTAATTAATTTTCATTTGGTTAATAACTATGTTAATTCTAAAAAAACGATAAGTAACACTTATCCGAGAAAAAATTATCCTCGGTTAATTGTCATCGCTTTCAACATGTTACCGTAAACCGAATTCAAATCAGTTAAGTTCTTAGACAACGCTGCCATGTTTTCTTTGTAAAGACGTGTATCTTCAGCTGAATCAGAAAGGTTCTTCATCATATCAGTTACTTGTCCTTGGAATTTCTCAGTTGCTTCTAAGTGAGCAGAAGAACCTTTCAATTGCAATTCATAAACGTTGTTCAATGCAGATAAGTTTTTAGAAACTTTTTGCATTTGCTCTCCGAATGATTCACCTTCTGCTTGAGAAGAAGTCATTCCAGAAATAGAAACAGACGCTTTTTCGTATGCTTCAGAAAGTTTAGATACTTTATCAGATGCTGCTTGTAAGCTATCAACATAAGATCCTGTTGCAGCTGCAGCAGATGTAACACCTTTCAATTGAGCAGCATTATCTCCAAGTGAGCGCATTCCATCTCCGAGACGTTCAAGCAATTCACCATCGATTTTCGCTTCTTCCAACATTTTGTCAAGTTGGTCAGTAATTCCTGTTCCAGAACCACCACGGCTGTTTCCAGCAGGAAGGTTGTTGTGATCTAAGTCATCAGTATGACCAAGAGCCAATTCAGGGTATACCAACTCCCAGTTTGGATCTTCGTGAATTGGTTCGAATGCTGAGAATAAGAAAATTACTGCCTCAGTACTAAGACCTACTACAAGCATCGGCCCTGCAAATGGCCAGTGCATAATCTTAAATAATGCTCCCATAATAACGATTGCTGCTCCAATTCCGTACAGCTTCGCCATAAACTTTTTCCATCCTTTACTTCCTGGTTTCATAGTTTTTCCTTGTTTTAGGTTTAATTTATTTGTTGTTGTTTATTCTAGCGAAGTTGAATATCGCTGCGAATTTCTTCACCTCCTTCTTTCGTGAAATCCTTACCTCCACGTCCAAGGTGTGTCATTACATTTCTATATCCTACATAAGACTTTGCAGTGTCCTGGTATTCAAACGTTCTAGTTGAATTACGTAGGTAGTATCCAATATCTTTCCATGAACCTCCACGAATTACTTTTCGCTTCATTGATGGTGGATCCCAATCCATTGCGTTATATCGGTATTCTGTATTCAAATCATGAGAGAACTCATACATTGACTCATCGTAAGCAGTTTCACACCACTCAGCAACGTTTCCTGCCATACAGTATAATCCCCATCCGTTCGGGTTGTACGAGTATACTTTTACAGTATGGAAACCTCCATCCTCAAAGTAACGTCCACGCATCGGTTTGAAGTTTCCAAGGAAACATCCAGACTCATTTCTGATATAAGGTCCACCCCATGGGTATTGCGACATGTTCAAATCACCACGTGAAGCTCTTTCCCACTCTGCCTCAGTTGGCAAACGGAAATCATTCACGAATAAGTCTCCCATTGATACTAACCATGAATTCAAAAGTTGAGTTCTCCAAACAGAGAATGCTTTTGCCTGTACCCATGTTACACCAACTACTGGGTAGTTGTCGTAAGCTGGATGCCAGAAGTACATGTTTGTCATTGGATCGTGGAATGAATACGTAAAGTCACGAACCCAACACAATGTATCTGGGTAAACATTAATTATTTCGTCAATAATGAATCGCTGACGGTTTTCGTGTCCACGAATTGCATTGTTTTGACCAATTTTATTGATTCCTCCGCTTAAGTCTAGATCCTGACCTTGAGGCTCTTCAGTAAATGGATGCGGTGGAGTTTCTAACTCACGGTGCTCAACAACAATTTTGTTATTTTGATTATCGTACCCGTTTGGAGTAATGTTAATTCTACCTCTACGTGCAGCTTCAACATAATCAATCCAGAAGTAGCGGAACATTAGCTTACGTGTATCAATCTCACGGCGTTTGTAGTAACGCTGTGGTTGAGGATAGTACATATCCGCTAATAATGGAACAACTTCTTCATCGTAATAATCGATTCTACGATCCCAGTTCAGAGAGAACACTTCACGGTTCAACTGACGATCAGATGGATCGTAATCAACGTACTCAAGAGCTCCTTCATCGAAGTAGCGATCTCGGTAATTGATAAAACGCTCAGCATCCTCGTCCGCATCAAGTCCCTCGTAAATTCTTTCACGAGCAATTGAATCGCGTACCCAATCTACGAATTGGCGGTACTCATTATTACAAATCTCTGTTTGATCCATATAAAATGCCTGAACAGACACTGTACGTGGTCTTGTCTGGTGCAAGAATGGCACATCTCCATCGTTCTCCCCCATTTGGTATGCTCCTGACGGAATATACACCATCCCTAATGGGATTTGTGGTTGGTAGACACGTCTACCTAGAGAACCCGTTAAGTGACCAGTTCTCGACGTACATGACGCCAACACTACACTAACTAAAGCAAATAACAAAAGTTTCTTCATTCTACCTCTTTTTTATCTTCCGGATATCTCAATTAACAACTTACAGGATCAATCTTATTCTTGGATATAACGGAACCTTCCTAGAAATGGTTACAAATATTTTAAAAATTATTCAATTTTACAACCATCTTGGGTGCTTCGATTTCTGAATCGGAACTGGTGGAAGGTAATAACAGTATTTCACCATCATCTCATGAGAACCACGAGAAACACTGGCTAACTTATTAATTGTAATGTCATAAGAGTACCCAATTAATAAATTATCCATCGGTGTACTACCCGAACCAGCGTTCAAAATTTTGAATGGACGTGCGCCAAGCATAATTGCTATTGCATCAGAAGTACGGAATGTCAAACCTCCATATGCTTTATCGAACCACATGTATCGAACATTGATATCAGCAGACATCTTCACCATGTCAGTTCTCATAAGAACGTTGGCATCCAAATGTCCGTATGACCCGAAAGCATCTTTAAATGTCTTTCCTCCCATCGCATAGTAGTGACGAGCTGAATTATACGTAACAATTGCAGGGAAACCTGCAGGATTGTTTCCTGAGCTATCTCCAAGAACTGGAACTGTTAAGTGCGTTGCTGAAACACCAGCGTAGTAATCACCAGCACCTTTCCAGTAAAGTCCAGCATTCAAGTCGAACTTCGTATCTGCAAAACCAGTAGGTAAAGATGGATCATTGATTGTTACCGGAGCAACCCAATCAGGGTTCATTCCAACATTAATGATACCAAGACCAAGCCCAATTCCTAATGTACCCCAGCTTGTTGAAAGCTTGTAAGATCCATTTAATGAAACTGTGTTTTGTCTAGAAAAACCAATTGCATCATGGTAAAATGAGATACCAACACCAACAGGTGCCCAACGATCCAATGCTCCCTGCACATTTAAAATTGCAGAGTTAGGTGCACCATTTACCTTGTCCCATTGATTACGATAAATCGTAGTTCCACAAAAGCCATCGTTAATTCCTGTAGCTCCCGGATTAATGCTCATCTTATCAAAGATAAAGTGAGTTACAAGCTTATCCTGCTGGGCATATAAAGCTCCAGAGGCAAGAGTAAAAAGCGTTGAAAAAACTAAAAGTCTTCTTTTCATAAAAAAATAGTTTTCCTAGTGTTAGTATAGGCCACATCGACAATAGACAAACCTATCAAGCGTGCAAGTTAAGAAATTTTCTTGATAACAACGATATTTTTTACCCAATGTTAAAAAAATCACAAAAAAGGAATACAATAGTCTAAGATAACTTCTGCAGGGTCTTCCACCAGAGGTTTGGGATCGTATTCTTGATTGCTCCATCATAGTCATCACGATCGCATGGAACCAATTGATGTCGGTCATACTTACTCGCCTCACCAGCAGGATACTTCACCTCCATCCACCAACGATTTGACTTGTCGCTTTTGTAAAAAACGAGATCGTCATCGAAGTCATCCAAGTGTACATGGAACTTAGTATAGTTCATTTTGTTACCAATCGGGAAATCACCATATCGATTTGCCACTCCATCTGTAAAGTACCATATTAGCTGGGCTAGCAGGCTTGAAGCTACTTCTCCTTGGTTTGGATTCACATTAAAGATTCCAAAACAGCTTAACTTGTCACTCAAGCCGCTGTACTTGGCAAGTTGACACAATTGCTCCGCGTAAAACCCATTTGGATTCGAATAATACTTGGAATCTGAATCACTACTTCTCACACTCTCGAAATCCAGTGAGATCAGGTCAGAGTTCCGTAAATATGGCTCTGCTTTTTTGAAATTCTGATTGAACTCTCCTAAACGACAAATATCGAAGTAAAGACTTTCGAATAAATCAATCTCTCGATGTGAAGCCAACAACCTTTGGAGTCCAATATTGGCAAAATTGAAAAGGTAACAAGGTCGTTGCATCAAAAGATGACTTACAAAGCCATCAGCCTTAATTGATTCATTCGGTTCTCCGATATCAAGAGAGGAATCAATCGAGCAGATGTTAATCAGACGTTCGAGGTTTTCAAATCCCCTGTAACAAGCAACAGTTAAATCCTGTCCTCCTCCAATAACAAGAGGGATGATATCCTTCTTGACTAACTCGGTTACGACTTGCCCCAAAGCAAACCAAGTATCTTCAATCGAACTTCCTGGCAAGACACTTCCAAGATCGTACAAAGTCATTCCCCAGGCGTCTCCTCTATTGAAATCATAAAGGTGCTGTCTGAAAGATTCGTTTGAATTGGTATGAACCTCTTTGGAATTACGAAACTCAGGAACGTATATCACAGCAATTCCAGCATCATCAATTTCAGGAAAGCTTCCTTCCGTGTGAATACGAATTGATCCTCCTAAGGAATCTTCTTTAATGGAGATGTCACCATCAATTGGTGAAAAGTAGATAGAAATGTCTTTCATGATCGACTGTTTCAACAAAAATACCTTTGTTGAGGATCATTTAGACAAACTCAAATCAAATCTTTGAATGTCGAATCGTTGAAAACTTCTGAGTTTACTTCTTCGCTTTAGCCTTCGGCTTCGCTTTAGCTTTTGCTCTAGTCTTCTTTTTCGGTGCCTTTTCCTCGATGATCGCCTTCACCTCTTCAAGGGTCAACGCTTCTGCATCGGTTGTTTTAGGCATCTCAATTTTGATTTTACCTTTTATGATATTGAAACGACCCCAACGTGCTTTCTGAACAGAAATACCTTCGTCTTCCCAATTATGGATAAACTTATCAATCTCCTTTTGCTTCTTGATTTCAATCAATTCTGTGATATCGTCTTTCGTAAGGTTATCGAAATCGTATTTCTTATTTACATTGATGAACATTTCATTCCATTTGATAAATGGTCCGAAACGTCCTGTTCCTTTCTGAACTGGTAAATCTTCGTACATCGCAATCGGAGCATCGGCTTCACGTTTCAGCTCAATCAACTCAATTGCGCGTGCTAAATCAACTGATGTGATAGCTTCGTTCTTAGGAATAGAAACAAACGCTTCATTGAACCTTACGTATGGCCCGAAACGACCTTCAGCAACAACAACTTCGAATCCTTCGTATTCCCCAACTGTTTTTGGGAACTGGAACAATTCAAGCGCCTCTTCCAAGGAAATTGAGTTAATCGATTGGTCTTTTCTCAAGGAAGCAAATTCTGCTTTCTCTCCATCAACTTGCTCGTCACCTAGCTGAACCATTGGTCCAAATTTTCCGATTCGCGCAATGATACGACGACCGTTCTCTGGGTGCATTCCCAATTCACGCTCACCGGTTACACGTTCTGAATTCTCAAGTGTATCCTCTACTCTATCATGAAATGGTGTGTAGAATTCCTGGATCATCGCTGTCCACTCTACTAGTCCATTTGCAATTTCATCAAACTCCTGTTCAACCTTCGCCGTGAAATTGTAATCCAAAATTTTCCCGAAATGCTCAACCAAGAAATCAGTTACAAGCATTCCAATATCTGTTGGAGCCAATTTATTCTTCTCACGACCAGTAATTTCAGTCAAGGTTTTCATTGAAACCTCAGCGTCTTTCATTCTCCATTGATCATAACTACGCTCACGACCTTCGTTATCAGGTTTCTCAACGTAACCACGTTTCTGGATAGTTGAAATTGTTGGAGCGTATGTTGATGGACGTCCAATTCCTAAACCTTCCATTTCCTTCACTAAAGATGCCTCAGCAAATCTTGATGGTGGTCGAGAGAAACGTTGCGTTGCCATGATCTCTTTTGCATCGACAGCATCTCCTACGGCAACAGCAGGAAGTAATCCTTCTGGAGCAGTATCGTCCTCATCATCGTCCATTGAACTTTCAAGGTACACTTTCAAGAAACCATCAAATTTGATCACCTCTCCTTTCGCAGTGAACGTTTCACTCACTGTTGGAGCAGTCATTTTGATGTTTGTTCTTTCGAGCTTAGCATCCGACATTTGAGATGAGATTGCTCTCTTCCAGATCAAATCGTACAATTTTTCTTGATCGCGCTCGCCTGAAATTGAGTGAGTAGAAAACTCCGTAGGACGAATCGCTTCGTGAGCCTCCTGTGCACTGCTAGATTTGGTTGTATACTTTCTGGTCATCGAATAATTCGACCCATATGCTTTTTCTATTTCCGCCTTTGCCGCTTTGAGGGCAGTATCCGATAAGTTCACCGAATCCGTTCTCATGTATGTGATCTTTCCAGATTCATACAAACGCTGAGCAACTTGCATCGTTCGAGAAACTGTAAATCCAAGTTTCAAACTTGCCTCTTGCTGAAGTGTTGAGGTAGTAAATGGAGCGGTTGGTTTCTTCGTTGCCGGCTTCTGTGTCACATCAGCAACACTAAAATTAGCCGTTCGACATGAGTCTAACAATGACTTAACATCATCTTCAGACTTAATCTTACTTGAAACTTCAGACTTGATCGTTCCCTTATCTGTTTTAAAGGTTCCGACTACTTTGTAATATGATTCGGAATCAAATGCTTGAATCTGACGCTCGCGTTCTACAATCAATCGAACAGCAACGGATTGAACACGCCCAGCAGATAAGCTCGGACGAATCTTTCTCCATAAAACGGGTGATAATTCGAAACCAACCAAACGGTCAAGGATTCTTCTTGCTTGCTGAGCATCAACTAAAGCCGTATTAATTTCTCTTGGAGATTCAATGGACTTTAAAATTGCTGACTTTGTGATCTCATTAAATGTAATTCGCTTTGTTTCTTTTTTGTCGAGTCCAAGTGTCTCGTACAAGTGCCAAGATATCGCTTCTCCCTCACGGTCCTCATCGGTCGCTAGCCATACAACTTCAGATTTCTTTACTAATTGTTTCAGTTCAGAAACCAATTTTGTTTTGTCGGGTGAAATCTCATATTTCGGAGCGAAGTTGTTTTCAACATCTACAGAAACACCTTTTTTTGCCAAGTCTCGGACGTGACCAAAGCTAGATTTTACAACAAAGTCCTTTCCTAAATATCCTTCAATCGTCTTCGCTTTTGCGGGTGACTCAACTATCACTAAGTTCTTTGCCATATCTATCTCGTCTTTTCAAAAAGTTCTTAAACACACTCCAAAATGAAGGCTCTAAGCGCCTGCAAAATAAGAGGTTTTAAATTCAATAAGCAATAAAATAGAATAACAAAATATGAGATTTCCTATTTACGTCTCTTCTTTAACCTATGGTTAATGGGTGAAAATCAATTTTGAAGAAATGTTTATCGCCAGTCAAGATTACGCATCAAAATTGAAAAAGTTCACGTTAATTAAGTTTAAAATACAGACTGACATTTTGACACACTATCCTTTTTGACTAGTTTTGTGCGCCCTATCTTCGATAGGTTTCAGACGAAAGGAATATGGACAAAACGATCAAATTGGATAAGGAAATCGACGAGACACGTCAAGGTGAAGCTACAATGATAGCGCCCAAAAACCCTTCTCACGGAAAGAAACTGTATGTTG
>CAJQOB010000268.1 GCA_905479845.1 uncultured Flavobacteriales bacterium | reverse complement strand
ATATCCCAAGAAAAAACCATTTCACCCAATCGTTGGCGGTCCATTTGTGAAATGTAAAATTGGCGATATAAATCATTTGAAATTAATGGGAAGTTCTCGTGAAATGACGTCCCCCCTCGTTCCAGCACTTGGAAAGGTGTAGGTAGGTTCAAAGTCCGTACTAACATCTGTTCCAGTACCAGGCACTCCGAAATCCCAATCGTATGTTGTTGAATTCGTTGAACCGTTACCAAAATCAATAGTTAAACCGCCACATTCGACCTCGGCAGGAAGGATAATGGAAGCTGTTGGTTCAGGGAAAATGTACACTGAGTCGGTGTAATCTGCAACACATGAGTTGTTCTCAACGGTTACTGTTACGGGCATAAAGCCTGAGGCAGTAAAGTTCACACCATTCACGACGTTTCCTGAAGTAGATGGGCTGTTAGCATTAGTGCCAAAATCCCACGTGTAGTTAGAGCCAGCAGGAGCTGTGCTCGCAGCAACAAAATCAAAACTATTTCCTAAGATACAGAGCGAGTCATTCGAGGTATACGAAACTGTTATTTGGTTGTTGACTATTACATCCATGTACGCAGTGTCGGTACAGGGCCAGCCGGGGTTTACTACCAGCATTACTTGGTAGGCGCCAGGCGCTGGATAGGTATAAGACGGTTCAAATGCAGTACTCACATCGGTCGTGATACCAGGTACACCAAAGTCCCATTCGTAGTTCGTTCCTCCGTATGAATTGTTTTCGAAATCAACAGTCAACCCTTGACAGTAATTAATGAAAGTTGGAAGCTGCTCCTGCGTTGGCAAGATACTCTCAAGTTGAAGGTTACAGTTGAATACTCTGAAAAGGAAATCACGCGTTGTGGCATTGATCACCACACCATTTCGAATTTCTTCCACTCGAATCCCAACAACGTAGAGTCCAATTAGGTTCGGAGATGCTGTCAATAATCCGGTTGTTGAATTAATATTAATCGTTGAGCCAGGCCCAAGAGGAACAGCAGCACTATGTCCTGCTACCCAGTTGATCGGTGCATAGGGCGGAGGTGGCGATGGATTAGGTTGTGGTGCGAAACCTGAAGAACCAGCATTTGGGGTAACGAGTGAATACACCAATTGATCTCCATCTGGATCTGTAGCACTATGATCAAAAATTAGATCTTCATTGTTACACAGTAACTGAGGTGGGTAGTTTGTAAATCGTGGACTACTGTTCACCCAAGCATTTGTGTTGACCCCAGGAACATTACATGTCAAAGTAAATCCTGTGTCGCCGGGGTTAACCACGTTCGTGATGTTTGGTCCACGACAACAACGCTGATAGGAAATGGTATACCCTCCAACTGCTGGAGGAAGAGTGATGTCTGTAACATAAATAGCATTCTCCGTACAAATGTTATTTGGTGGAGTTACACATGGGTTATTGAATACTACTGGAACATTTGCATCTCCTGGGAAGGGGATAGAAACATTTTGAACGAGTCCACCGTTGTTGTAAACGGCCAAATTAAGCGGGCTGTCAAATTGTGCGCCTGTTGAGTTGCAGTCGCGATAAATTGAGATATAAAAACGATACGTATTGTTTCCGAGATAATCGTAGTAAATGTCACCACCAACAATATGCGATGCTTGAGAGCAAAAAGCACTTAAGATCAACAATATGGAAAGCAGAATTTTTTTCATCGTATTCAATAGACGAAGAATTAGTACAAAAGTTATTCCAAAAAAGAAACTTTTTGAATCAATTCTTGTAATGCAAAGTTAGCTGAAATTCAATTGAGGGTAATTATCGATCGGAAATTTGAATTCAAATGAAAAATCATGAGTGATTTTCTCTGAAGAAATAATGCGCTGTGTGGAGGGTTCATTGCTGAAAGTTGGGACTTCTAATCCGTAATGTTTCGCTGCGATCGAGTAGTATTCTTTTCGCGTAGGATGATCGGGGTAAACAAGGTTAAATGTTCCTCGAATGGCTTTGTTTTTAATGGTTTCAACAATTGCACGAATGCAGTCTCCTTGATGAACAAAATTGATTGGGCCATTCGGATTTTTCACATCTTTTCTTCCTTGGAGGAAGCGAATTGGGTGTCGGTTCGGGCCAATTAAACCACCCAGTCGAAAAATGGCGTACGCCTTTCTTGATTGTCGAATAGTTTCTTCTGCCAGAATCAAAGCCGAGGAATCCTGTAGAAAATTTAGTTCAAAACTCTCGACAAAATTATTAGCGGTCTTTGGGTAAATCCCTGTAGAACTAGTGAAGATTACGAGCGTCTCATTTGAAAACTGATCCAACAATTCATTTAGAATATGTTGATATTTTTTAGGTTCATTTTTATAGAGTGGAGGAGTACAGATGATTAAAACTTCAGTCGACTCAGTTATCGTTTCTGAGATGTGTGTCGATTGTTCCAAGTTTAGCAAAAAAGAAGTAATTCCTGCATTATCAATACTCTTAAGTTTGGCATCATCTCGAACAGAGCCATTGACCAATCGCCCTTGATTTACAAGCTCTTTCCCTAAAGGGAAACCAAGCCATCCACATCCAATAATTGTTACCGACAAATTTTACGATTTTACGTTTACTAAGGTACGAATGATTAATTTTACAGCATGAGTTTTTCCAAGGCATTTGTAAGGTTCAACTGGATAACACTTGTATTAATCTACTTAGTGGTTGTCGCAGGAAGTTTTGTTCGGATAACGGGCAGTGGAATGGGGTGTCCAGATTGGCCAAAATGCTTCGGTCAATGGGTACCGCCAAGCAGTGCAGATGAATTACCTGCCGATTACAAGGAAACATATTCTGAAGGTCGCGAAAAGAAGGTTGAGAAGTTTTCGAAGTTTTTGAATTCCCTTGGAATGAGTGAGACGGCTGAGAAGCTTCAAAATGATCCGAACGTTCTCAAGGAAGAAGATTTTAACCCTCGAAAAACATGGACGGAATATGTCAATCGACTGTTCGGGTTTTTGGCTGGAGATGCGATGCTAATCGCCTTTTTCTGGCTACTATTGATTCCGAAAGGTACAGGGAGTAAGAAAAGGAAACTGCTACTTCTAGCAGGGTTTAACTTAGTTTTAATGGCCATTCAAGCTTGGTTTGGGTCGATCGTTGTAGCGACAAATTTGGTCCCTTGGACAATCACGGTTCATATGTTACTCGCACTCGTAATTATCGGCCTTCAATTGTATCTTATCCGATCAGTAAGTCCTGCAATGAAAGGGCATTTGAAACTCCCGAAATGGACACTTTACCTTCTTTGGGTTTGTTTTGCGATTACGATTTATCAGATGTTCTTAGGAACGCAGGTTCGCGAATCAATCGATGAGTTGACCAAAATGGGATATGGCAGGGACGACTGGACAGAACAACTCGGGATGCCATTTTACATTCATAGAAGTTTCTCATGGTTAGTATTGATTTTATTGACAGCAATTGCGTGGATGAATGAACGTGGTGAGAAGTTGGTAATGATCCGAGCGTTATATGTTGTACTTGCGTTGGAGTTAGTTTCAGGTGTGCTCTTGGCATACGCTAACATGCCAGGGCTGGTTCAAACCGCACATCTCATTTTTGCGACAATCTTATTTGGGATTCTTACAATGGGTGTGATTCGCGCTAAAACTTCACCGCAGATTTCCTAATACTTTCAATCTTCCCGTTACATTTGTGCCATGCTAGGATTGGGTGCGTTTATCTCTTTATTGATTGGAATTGTCCTCGGATTGGTTGGCGGCGGCGGGTCAATATTGACTGTTCCGTTGGTGCACTATCTCTTTGGAACTTCGATGTTGCTTGCAACAACCTATTCGTTGATTGTCGTGTCTGTTGCATCTGGAGTAGGAACACTTCAACGTCTTAAATCAAATCAAGTTGATTTCAAACAAGGGCTGATCTTCGTTTTGCCAAGTATGACTGTGGCGTTTATCATTCGTCGCTACATTCTTCCCGCTATTCCTGAATCATTCGAGTTTATGGGGTTGCAGATGTCTTTGGAAATCATTATTTCGATACTTCTTATATCAGTAATGCTTTTCACGGCGATTCGAACGCTGCTTTCGAAAAGAAAACCCTCTTCAGAGCCAGCAACCACGTTGAACATTTTACTTTTTGGAGTCTTGACAGGATTCCTTAGCGGATTTATCGGAGCAGGAGGAGGGTTTATTATCGTTCCGATTTTAATCAGGCTCGGAATGGATATTCGAAAGGCGGTGGGAACATCAATGTTCATTATTTCCATCCAGTCGGCGATCGCCTTGTCTGGAGACATTTTTAATCCTCAGATTGCCGCCGAAGGAGGTATTGATTGGACTTTAGTATCAGTGATTACATTATTCACTGTTTCTGGAGTGCTCCTCGGGTCGTATTTGCAACGTTACTTTTCGGGGAAACTATTACGACGCGTTTTCAGTTTTATCCTTATTACTGTTGCATTGGGAATTCTACTCCAGAAAATCATCTTAAAATAGGTAGGGATTCTCTATTTCGCAACCGTGGCGAACTCAAGATTCTCTTCCGACTGAATCAATTCGATGATCTTTTGAATATCAGTGATGCTTTTTTCCTGATAAGCGAAGGCTCCAAGTTTGAGTGCACGAACAGCAATCGTTGCTGTTTTCTGTGCAGAAAGGTAGATTACCTTTGTTGAGGGGTGAGTTTTCTTTACCTCTTCGAGGACATCCAATCCGATTTCATTATGCAAGAAGTGATCGAGAATTAGAACACCAGGGTTTTTATCCATGTTGGCGAAAAGCTGTGCGGAAGTTTTAAAGCTATAAATATCCGAGTATCCAGCTTTTTTTAAATAATGTTCGATTGAAAAGGAAAAAATTTCTTCATCGTCAAGGATGAAGATGGTTTGGGAGTTATTGTTCATTGCAGTTGTAGTTCGTTCCTTGAGCACATCTTGATGAAGCACACATCAAGTATAATAAAGAAATTGTTCTTGTCAAAATTGATTCGATCAGCTGACATGAATAATGGATGTTCAGTTGGGTTGAGCGGATGTGTTTAATTGGTTTTACTTCCTTTTGAATGAAGTGATTTTTTGAGCAGTAACATGGATAAATGCAAAAGCTCGAAACTATAGCATAAAAGTTCTCAGGATTTATTTGACAATACCACCTAGTATGCTAACTTTGCGTGCTCACCAAAAATTGATGATTTGATTGAAGTGAACGGGTCCTATAGCTCAGCTGGTTAGAGCACCTGACTCATAATCAGGGGGTCCATGGTTCGAGCCCATGTGGGACCACACTCGCAAGCCCTTGAGAAATCAAGGGCTTTTCTTTTTGCTAATATTTCTATTTGGGTCCCTTAAAACCTTACGAAGGTCTGATATATCGAAACGTGCTTCTCCAATCGAATTCCGAATATTACTAATGGCCTGATAAAAAATGTGTTATATCCACTTTGTCGGTTTTGTTGATCTGAATTGCTATGTATAATGGAACATCAGAACCATTCTTTCTGGAATTTATAGTTTCTAGACCATAGTGTCACTTTGGGAAACTCGTTGGGTGCGTTGGGAACTAATTCCATCAAATATCCAGAGACTATTAAGAAATTGAGGCTATCAATACCATGTCCTATGAAAGCTAAACAGAACCCTCCAAGAATAGTAAAGACTAAACTAAGATTTACCTTAATACATATGATTATCGTCTCATTAATACCTACAATTAGTTTTGGTCAAGAAGAAGGCAATGACTCTTATTACGAGGAAAACTCTTCCAACTCAAGTTCAATCTTCAATGATTCAGATACTCTTCACTTGTTAAGTCTAAGTTTCGATGTCGCAATAAGTGAAAGAGATGCACTCATCGAGTGGTCTACATTTTTAGATATTAATCAGTATCATTTCACAATTGAGCACTCTTTGGATTGTATCGGGTGGGAAGCTATTCATCAAATAGAGAGTGTAGAGAGCAATAACGGGCAGTGCCTTTACTCTTGGACAGACAGTGAGCCGCACAAGAACATTTCATATTATCGTTTGAAAATTGCGGATGCCGAGGGTTATATTCATTATTCTCCTATCGAATGCTTCAACTTTAATGAAGTTGTCGAAGCATCTAAATTATTGGTTTATCCGAATCCTGTCATTAGCAATTTGACTATCGAGGGGAGTGCGAATGAGCTCGAGGAACTCACGATCCTAAATGAATTCGGAGAAGATGTGAGCTCTACTGTACAGTTTTTTGTTACGAATACAGATATTATAAATATAGATGTTTCAGCCTTACCAGCTGGTAATTTCCATTTAAGAACACCAACTAACCTGGTTAGGGTTTCAAAAATTGAATAGTCGATCCAAATATCGATAGGGAAGTTAAAAGTGTACGTTGGGAAATATAACTCCTCCCGTAAGCGTCTTTTTTCTTATTTTAACAACTACTCAAGTTTACATACAAACACAATAAATATTACTACACATATTACTACAATTGAAACACCTTTAAAAAGCGCCTTCAGAGCGATGTACCTACAACCAGTTTTCTAGTTAGAAAACATCCAGCATCCAAGCACTTTGTGGTTTTTCAATTTATGAAACTAAACCAGTATGACTAAACCGAAGACTTCATTCGAAGAGATGATGGGTGCGGAGCTTACCGACAAAATCTCAATGCTAAAACAAAATTGTTCGAAGCACACGAGCGTATTTAATTCAATGAATTATGTTCTCGTCTGTGTTGACGGTAAAACAATTCTGATACCCCACAGTAGAATGGCAATATCTGCTAAGAAAGGGGGATTTCCATTTTTAGACAGTAATAAATTCAGCCACAGTAAGAATAATGCGCGTTTGTTACGCCCTCTTTCTGTGACACGCCCAACATTAATTTCAGTTTGCAAAAATGACATTGTTCGCAATGCTGAACTAACTGAAGACCTACTAAGAATCCCAAAAGAACTTTCCATCAGTTTAGATAATTCAAAAAATCTAATCGAACCTTTTCCAGAGCATCCATTTTTGAGGAAGTTTCTGGAGCCGGGTTGATTACAACCACTATTAAAAAATATGACGAATTAAATCAGAGATACTTATTAAAAACTCTCTACTAGAGGAAGAAAGAATTCATACTAACATTTTAAATTGGAATTATGGAATATATATTAATCGTTGAGGATAACAAGAATATCCGAGAGACATTACAAGATATTTTTGAGTTATCGGGATACCAAGTTTCAACAGCAGTTGATGGAAAACAAGGATATGACTCCATCATTGCAAGTTGCCCTGACCTTGTTGTATGCGATGTGGATATGCCCATATTAGACGGTTTTGAGTTACTCACAGCTCTTAATCAAAGGATGAAGGACACGATTGTTCCTCCTTTCTTATTCTTGACGGCAAAAGTCGAGACGCAGTCTCTTAGACAAGGGATGTGCCTGGGAGCTGATGATTATATCTTCAAACCTTTTGATTATGTGGATGTCCTCCATCGTGTCCGACTGCGCCTGGATAAACGATTGAAACTTCTGAAAGGGGGGGATTATGGAGCAACCAACGTTGACAAAGAGCAATTCGAAAAGATCGCTTTACCGTGCGACGAAGGACTAATTCTCGTTTCTTTCGAAGAGATTATCAAGTGTCAAGCAGATCGTGCATATTGCACTTTCCATTTGGCAAATGGGAAATCTGTTTTAGTTTCTAAACCAATGAAGGAATTCGAAAAGTTATTACTTTCTCATGGATTCATAAAGGTGCATAAGTCGACGATTGTTAATATCAATTACGCTAAAAAGTACTTACGTGGTAAAGGAGGGCAATTGGTTATGTCAGATTCTTCAATTGTCTATGTATCAGCACGGAGAAAAGAAAAATTGATGAATATTCTGCGTCAACAAACGAGTATCCGTATTCAAGCATCCTGATAGAAGTAGGTTCTGATCCCTCCAACTAAGTAAAATATTCACGTTGGGTAATTCAGAACGGCCGATGGAAAATTATTCACTTCTATTGCTACATCTTATTCCGATCTTGTCTGTATGGAACTGATTAAAGAAAAAGTAAACTCTATTTACATGTATTGTTATGAACGCGAAGAAGTTTCGATGTCCCAAAAGTGGGTAGCAGTCATCTTGCTACTCATAATGCATCTTGTTCCATTAGCGATACTTCCCTTTCTTGGATCGCGTTAACTTTAGAGGTATTCATTAAATGTTTTTGTTCTTCAAGGAAATACTTCCCTGAGGGACTTTTTTGTATCAGAGTAGCGATTTTTAAGACTATTCATTGACCTGAAGAGCTTAGGATCAGCATCCATTTTCAGTTTTCCCTTTAGATGCTAATTATCTTCAAGTAATTATAGTATACCTTTTCTAAAAGATCTGTTGAAGGTCTCAATGCCTTGGTCCGAGATAGAATCAAGCTCAATATGAAGAGCCTCCAGGTTCTTAGTATGTCCTGTACTAGAATAACCTCACAGGGTTTTATAATATTCCTTTTTTAATCTTAAACCTTGAAAAGTACATTACTGAAATAACCTTACAGGGGTCGATAAGATTCCTAGAAATCTCTTACATAGGTAAATATTATTCCTGAATTTACCTTACATCACTTTTCTTTTTCATGATTTAATCGAGAGGAATCTTTTAGAAATATTCTTGTTACCCGATTTCAATAGTGTGAACTATTGCATCTAAACTTTCCCTCCATTCCAATTCATCACTTTTTAAACAGTTGAAGGTTACAATAACCAATTCTCCATCGAAAATAAAAAATGCGATTATATTGTAAATAGTTGGTCCATCCGTTGATTCGGAGTAGAAACGAAGAAGTTCAGTACTCCTTCCATTAATGAATTCTCTGTTGGATGAAATCCACTCTACCCCTGAAGCAACTAGTTCCATTTTTGAGGCATATGCAAATTCTGATAAATCAGATTTGTCTAATGGTTCAACATAGAAACTAATACCAATCGTTACTGACCCAATCTCATTGCCGTACACAATATCTGGAGCGTTCTCACCACCATATTTGACCTTGATCCATGATTCATCATACTCAGATAGTTCTTCAGGTATGTCCATGGAAAAATCAATCTCCACTTCAACATATTCAATCTCTTCATTATCCTGAGCAAAAATCAAACTACTTCCTAATAAAAGCAAAGTCAATAGGGGCAAAATAAGAGTAAACTTCAAAATCAAATCTTAACAATCCAAAAGTAGGAAATTCCAATGCAAATTCTGATCCGGAATCCGATTCTAGTGTTCGTTATTATTATTTAATTTCCAATAATTCTTCCAATAATTCTTCCAATGTTTCTTTAATTGTTCTTTATCTGTAGATACCCCAAAAATTAAGACAGTAAGTTTAGATAACTAAATTTACAAAAATGACGAGAAGAAAATTTACATCCTCCTTCAAAACGAAGGTAGTTTTGGAAGCTCTTAAGGAGCGTTCTACACTTGCCGATTTGGC
>CAJQOB010000267.1 GCA_905479845.1 uncultured Flavobacteriales bacterium | reverse complement strand
CTCTTATATCCGCTTTGATGATAACGCTTGCGTTATCTTGAACCAAGCAGGTGAAATGAGAGGAACACGTATTTTTGGACCGGTTGCTCGAGAGCTTCGTGATGCAGACTTTATGAAAGTCGTATCGTTGGCTCCTGAGGTACTTTAAAATAATTGAAGTTATGCAACAGAAATTACACGTTAAAGTAGGAGACACTGTTAAAGTAATTAGCGGTGAAGCGAACGGTCAAGAAGGGAATGTCCTTTCAATCGACCGCAACAAGAATCGCGCAACGGTAGAAGGTGTTAATCTTATGAAGAAACACCAGAAGCCAAGTGCGTCAAATCCTGAAGGAGGAATTGTCGAAACAGAAGCAGGAATCCATATCTCTAACCTTATGGTTGTGGTAAATGGTGAAGCTACTCGTATCGGAAGAAAGCCTAATAAGGATGGGAAAATAGTACGTTATTCTAAAAAATCCGGAGAGGAGATCAAATAATGGAATATACACCAAGACTTCGAGAAATGTATAAGGGGGAGATAGTTCCAGCCCTTAAAGAGCAGTTCGGTTACACGACAGTAATGAAGGTACCGAAATTGACTAAGATTGTAATAAGCCAAGGTATCGGTGATGCCGTAGCAGATAAAAAACTTATTGATCACGCAGTGGAAGATCTTTCACGTATCGCTGGTCAAAAGGCTATCTCTACGATGTCGAAAAAAGATATCTCTAACTTCAAATTGAGAAAAGGAATGCCAGTAGGTACGAAGGTTACTCTTCGTGGAGATCGTATGTACGATTTCCTTGACCGTTTGATCGCTGTTGCCTTGCCTCGTACTCGTGACTTCCGTGGGATTAACCCAAAAGGATTTGACGGACGCGGAAACTTCAACTTTGGTGTTAAGGAACACATCATCTTTCCTGAGATTGATATCGATAAAGTAAATCGTATCATGGGAATGGATATCACGTTCGTAACAACAGCAGATAGTGATGAAGAAGGTAAAGCATTGTTAGATGCATTTGGTTTCCCATTTATTAAAAAATAAGACGAGATGGCAAAAGAATCAATGAAAGCGCGTGAGCGCAAAAGAGCAAGAATGGCAGCTCGTTACGCTGATAAGCGTGCTGAGTTAACAGCTATCTTGAAATCATCAGATGAGTCTGAGGAAATGCAAGAGAAAAAGTGGGATGCAATGATCGCATTGCAAAAACTTCCTGCTAACTCTGCGAAAGTTCGTGGTCATAACCGTTGTGGTTTGACTGGACGTCCTCGTGGATACATGCGCCAGTTCGGAATTTCACGTGTGACTTTCCGCCAAATGGCACTTGATGGAAAGATCCCAGGTGTTAAAAAAGCAAGCTGGTAAGAGAGTTCTAAAGGTAATAATGGATATAAAGATGAGGGCAAATTAGTCTTTCATCTTTTGTCTTTATATCTTTGCCCTCCAAAAAAAGTATAAACTGGTTTCAGGTTCAACTAAAAAAAATTGAAAACCGTTACCGCAAATAAACAATATGAATACAGATCCAATAGCAGATTATCTGACTCGAATCCGTAACGCAAGCGCTGCACGAAAGAAAATGGTAGAGATTCCAGGTTCTAACATCAAGCGTGAAATGACCAAAATTTTATTTGATCAAGGTTACATCCGAGACTTCAAATTTGAAGAAGATAACAAACAAGGAATCATCAGAATCGCTTTGAAGTACAATCCTTCTACGAAAGTTCCTGCAATCACAAAATTGCAACGAATTTCTAGCCCAGGTTTGCGTACTTATGCAAGTTCAAAAGATATGCCACGTGTATTGAACGGACTTGGAGTTGCAATCGTATCAACATCTAAAGGGTTGATCACGAACAAAGAAGCGAAAAGAGAAAACGTAGGCGGAGAAGTTATCTGCTACGTATATTAATTTTTTAAGTCAAGAAAAATGTCAAGGATAGGTAAATCCCCAGTAACAATCCCGAGTGGAGTAGAAGTGAAAGTTGACAGTAACGTAGTTACAGTGAAGGGCTCAAAAGGTGAATTGAAACAAGAAATGGATTCTTGTATTTCAATGAACATTGAGGACGGAACAATAACTTTCACCCGCGAATCAGACGCACCTGATCACAGAGCAAAACATGGTCTTTACAGAGCATTAGTTGCCAACATGATCGTTGGAGTTTCGGAAGGGTACAAGAAGGAATTAGAAGTGGTAGGAGTTGGTTACCGTGCAGTTGCAACTGGTCAAAAGTTGGAACTAGCATTAGGTTTCTCTCACCCAATCGTTATAGAGTTTCCTTCAGAACTTAAGGTGTCAGCTGTTTCCGAAAAAGGAAAGGCCCCAATTGTAACACTAGAGTCTCACGACAAACAATTGGTAGGACAAGCTGCAGCCAAAATTCGTTCCCTAAGAAAACCAGAGCCGTACAAAGGTAAAGGTGTGAAGTATGTTGGTGAAGAGCTTCGAAGAAAAGCTGGTAAATCAGCAGCGAAATAGGTCGCAGTATTAGTAATTAGAAAGATATCTTAAGAGTTATGGCATTAAGCAAAACGAAAAGAAGAGCAAAAATTAAACGTAGAATCAGAAAGAATATTTTTGGTTCTGCTGAGCAACCTCGTTTGTCTGTTTTCAGAAGTAACAAACAAATTTATGCTCAAATCATCGATGACAATTCTGGTAAAACTTTAGTATCAGCGTCATCTTACAATAACAAAGCAGCAGAAAAAGGATCTAAGACGGATCAAGCAGCAGTTGTTGGTAAAGAGGTTGCAGAAAAAGCAGTAAAAGCCGGAATTACAACAGTAGTATTCGATAGAAACGGATACTTGTATCACGGTAGAGTTAAAACATTGGCTGACTCAGCAAGAGAAGGCGGATTAAAATTTTAAGAATGGCAGCACAAACAATAAACAGAGTAAAATCTGCAGACATCGAGTTGAAAGATCGTCTCGTGTCAGTTAATCGTGTAACTAAGGTTACTAAGGGTGGTCGTACTTTCAGTTTTTCCGCAATTGTTGTAGTTGGTGATGAAAACGGTATTGTTGGTCACGGATTAGGAAAAGCAAAAGAGGTTACTGAAGCTATCGCTAAAGGAATCGATGATGCTAAGAAAAACCTAATCAGAGTTCCAATTTTACACGGAACAGTTCCTCACTTCCAAAAAGGGAAGTATAGTGGAGCTCGCGTTTTGTTGAGACCAGCTTCAGAAGGTACAGGAGTTATCGCCGGCGGTGCGATGCGTGCTGTATTGGAGAGTGCAGGTATTCACAATATACTAGCAAAGTCACAAGGATCTTCAAATCCACATAACGTAGTTAAAGCAACTATTGACGCACTTTCTCAAATGAGAGATGCAGTTCAGGTAGCTAAGCAACGTGGTGTTGAATTGGATAAAGTGTTTAACGGTTAATAGAAAAAGACATGGCTACAATTAAAGTAAAGCAAGTTAGAAGCGCTATTAATCGCACTGCAAGACAAAAAGCAACGATTAAAGCGTTAGGATTGAAAAAGTTGAATCACGTCGTAGAACATGAAGCAACTCCTCAGATCCTTGGTATGGTAAAGAAAGTTCAACACTTAGTAGAAGTAGTTGAGTAATCGAAATCGCTAAGCTGAATATCAGCAAAGCACTAAAAACGCATTAAAATGAATTTACATAATTTAACTCCAGCGTCAGGTTCTACAAAGAACAGAAAACGTATCGCTCGTGGTCAGGGGTCTGGCCGTGGTGGAACGTCAACGCGTGGACATAAAGGAGCAAAATCTAGATCAGGATACTCAAGAAAAATCGGTTTCGAAGGTGGACAAATGCCACTTCAACGTCGAGTTCCTAAATTTGGATTTACAAACAGAAACAGAGTAGAGTACAAAGCAATTAATTTGGATATTATTCAAGATTTAGTCGAGCGCAAACAAGTGACTGAGATTAATCATGAAGTTCTTCAAGCAAACGGCTTAGTATCTCGTAATGAGTTAGTAAAGATCTTAGGTCGCGGTGAATTGAAATCGAAGATTGACGTAGCAGCTCACAAGTTTTCAGCTTCTGCTAAAGCAGCAATTGAAGCACAAGGTGGGAATTGTTCAGAAATCTAATTAAATTTGCCAACATTTTTTGCAGATGAAGAAGTTTATAGAAAATATTAAGAATATCTGGAAAGTAGAAGAATTAAGAAAGCGTATACTACTTACGTTGGGTCTAATTCTTATCTATCGAATAGGTTCGTTCATTATTTTGCCAGGGGTGAATTACACTGCCCTGCAACAAGCGCAAGAAGCAGGTGATGCCAACATGTTGGAAACACTACTTTCGCTATTTTCAGGAGGTGGGTTTACCAATGCGTCGATAATGGCACTTGGTATTATGCCGTACATTAGTGCGTCTATCATCATGCAACTCCTCGGAATGGCTGTGCCTGCTGTACAAAAAATGCAGCAAGAAGGTGAGTCTGGACGAAAAAGAATTAACATGTTCACGCGTGTATTGACAATCGTGATCTGTGCCCTTCAAGCACCTTCTTACCTTAACTTATATGTTGAGTCTAAAGGAGCACTGCCAGTTGACGCTGGTACTTTCTGGTGGGTACAATCGATTACAGTACTTGTAGCAGGAGCAATGTTCGCAGTTTGGCTCGGTGAGCGCATCACAGACAAAGGAATCGGAAACGGTATTTCATTATTGATTACTGTTGGTATCCTTGCTCGTCTCCCTGAAGCATTCATGGCTGAATTCTCGTTCAAGTACGCTCAAGGTAACTTGTTAGCAATTGTATTGGAAATCTTTGCCTTTATGGTGGTAGTTCTTGGTACAGTGCTAATTGTTCAAGGTGTACGAAAAGTACCGCTCAATACCGCTAAGCGTATTGCAGGTAATCGTGCTGCTGAAGAGCAAGGTGCACGTAACTACCTTCCAATTAAAGTAAATGCATCTGGGGTAATGCCGATTATCTTCGCTCAAGCGATTATGACGGTTCCAATCATGATCTTCGCCGGTGACGGTACAGGATTCATGGCTCAAGTATTCGGAGATATCTACGGATTCGGTTACAACTTAACGTTGGCCATCCTGATTATCATCTTTACGTACTTCTACACAGCCATCATGATTAACCCACGTAAGATCGCTGATGATTTGAAAAAGAGTGGTGGTTTCATCCCAGGGATTCGTCCAGGTGAAGAGACAGCAAGCTACATCGATTCATTGGTATCACGAATTACGTTCCCTGGATCTGTGTTCTTAGCGTTCATAGCAATCATTCCAGCTATCGCCAAATTGGCAGGTGTGAATGATGCCTTCGCAATGTTCTTTGGAGGTACATCATTATTAATTATGGTAGGAGTTGTCTTGGATACTCTACAACAAATTGAATCTTACTTGTTGAACCGTCAGATGGATAGTTTGATGGATGGAACAAGAATTCAAGGTAGAAGAACTCAAGGAGAAACTTCAGGAATGTAAGATATGGCAAAACAAGCATCAATCGAACAAGACGGAGTAATCATCGAAGCATTGTCAAATGCGATGTTCCGTGTAGAGTTAGAAAATGGGCACGTTATTACGGCGCACATCTCAGGGAAAATGAGAATGTACTACATTAAGATTCTTCCAGGAGACCGTGTAAAAGTTGAAATGTCGCCTTACGATTTAACAAAAGGTAGAATTACATTTAGATATAAATAAGAGAAAACGAAGTTTTCGATATGCGAGCCATATAGCTCGCTCGCAAGAGTGGAGGTACTGAGTACTGGAGATTCAAGCGAAATTCGAAAGCAGATTAATAACAAGAAAGATGAAAGTAAGAGCATCAGTAAAAAAACGTTCTGCAGATTGCAAGATCGTTAAACGTAAAGGAGTAGTTTACGTGATTAACAAGAAGAATCCTAAATTCAAACAAAGACAAGGATAAGATATGGCACGTATAGCAGGTATTGATCTACCAAAAAACAAAAGAGGTGTTATCGGATTAACGTATGTATACGGAATCGGAAGAAGCACAGCCCGTAAAGTTCTTGCAACGGCTGGAGTTGACGAAAGTACCAAAGTTCAAGATTGGAACGATGATCAACTTGGAGCAATTCGTACAGCAATGAACGAAATCAAAGTTGAAGGTGCATTGCGTTCAGAAGTTCAAACAAACATCAAACGTTTGATGGACATCGGATGTCAAAGAGGAATTCGTCACAGATCTGGACTTCCATTGAGAGGACAGCGTACGAAGAACAACTCACGTACTAGAAAAGGTAGAAGAAAAACAGTTGCGAATAAGAAGAAGTAGCACTGCTGCTTCTGATCCCGCGGACAGGCAGTCCGCTGTTAAGCATCTTTGGCAAAGTCAAAGAGCTTTTATCCTTAACAGGTTGACAGCACTAATTGCCCCCTCGATCAGAAAAGGCAGAGCAGGAGTTCAACTCCTATTCTAATGAAAGCAACAAACATTTAAAAGCTAAATAAAATGGCAAAGTCAAATCAAAAGAAGAAAAAAAACGTCAAAGTTGATGCAGTTGGTCAAGCGCACATTCAAGCGACTTTCAACAATGTAATCGTATCATTGACGAATAGCTCAGGTCAAGTTATCTCTTGGTCTTCATCTGGAAAGATGGGTTTCAAAGGTTCTAAGAAGAACACGCCTTACGCAGGACAAGTTGCTGCTGAAGATGCTGCTAAAGAAGCTCACGATTTCGGACTTCGCAAAGTAAAAGTATTCGTTAAAGGACCTGGATCAGGTCGTGAATCTGCAATTCGTTCTTTGCACAACTCAGGAATCGAAGTAACAGAGATCATCGATGTTACTCCACTTCCACACAACGGATGTCGCCCACCGAAGCGTAGAAGAGTATAATAAAATTGAATTATAAGATTTAAGAATTGAAAGGTTGAAATACATCTTTCAATTTTTTCATATCTAAATCATTCAATATTTCAATCAGTAATTAATAACATAGGGATCAAAGATCGTCGGAGGATAAAGCCTTAATTCATGATCTCCCTTAAATAAAAGTAAAATGGCAAGATATACAGGCCCAACATCAAAAATCGCACGTCGTTTCAAAGATCCAATCTTTGGCCCAGACAAGTCGTTGGATAGAAGACAATACGGTCCAGGACAACACGGTCCAAACAAACGTAGAGGAAAACAATCTGAGTACGCTGTACAATTGGCTGAAAAGCAAAAAGCAAAGTACACTTACAGAATCCTTGAGAAGCAATTCTCGAACTTGTTCGAAAAAGCATCTCGTATGAAAGGTATTACAGGTGAAAACTTACTTCAATTGTGTGAAGCGCGTTTGGATAACACAGTTTTCCGTCTTGGAATTGCACCAACACGTAGAGCAGCTCGTCAATTAGTATCGCACAAACACATCACAGTAAACGGAAGCGTAGTAAACATTCCTTCTTACTCATTGAAAAATGGTGAGACTGTTGGAGTTCGTGAAAAATCTAAATCATTAGAAGCGATTTCTGATTCATTGGCAACTAGCTCAAAAACTTTCGATTGGTTGGAATGGAATCCAGGACAACTAGAAGGAAAAGTAGTTGGTACTCCTACACGTGAAATGATCCCTGAAAACATCAAGGAGCAGTTGATCGTCGAATTGTACTCTAAGTAATAAATACAATTAATATAAACCCATTGGGATTCGGCCAAAGGGTCTGTTCGTACTTCTTCACACTTACAGACCGCGCAATCGGATAACAATTAAAACGAAGAAAAAAATGGCAATATTAGACTTCCAAAAGCCGGACAAAGTGATCATGATCCAGTCCGATGAGCATCAAGGACAATTTGAATTCCGCCCATTGGAGCCAGGTTATGGTATCACAGTTGGTAACTCGCTACGTCGTATTCTTCTTTCCTCTTTGGAAGGATTTGCGATCGCTTCAATTCGTATTGAAGGTGTAGATCACGAGTTCTCAACAATTAAAGGTGTTGTAGAAGACGTTACAGAATTGGTTTTGAATTTGAAACAAGTTCGTTTCAAACAACAAATCGAGGGAACAGACACTGAAACGGTAATCGTTTCTGTTTCTGGTCAGGAAACTTTGACAGCAGGAGATATCGGGAAATTTACATCTGCATTCCAGGTGTTGAACCCAGATATGGTACTTGCGAACATGGAGCCTTCTGTAAAATTGGAAATGGAATTGACGATTATCAAAGGTCGTGGATACCTTCCAGCTGAAGAGAATAAAGATAGCAACGCCGCTTTTGGTACTATTGCAATCGATTCAATCTTCACGCCAATCAAAAATGTAAAGTACGAAGTTGAGAACTTCCGTGTTGAGCAAAAAACTGACTACGAAAAGTTGATTTTTGACATCACAACAGACGGTTCAATTCATCCGAAAGAAGCATTGAAAGAAGCTGCAAAAATCTTAATTCACCACTTCATGTTATTCTCTGATGAGCGTATCACATTGGATAGCGAAGTGAAAGCAGAAACTGAAGAATTCGATGAAACTTCGTTGCACATGCGTCAACTTTTGAAAACGAAGTTGGTAGACATGGATCTTTCAGTTCGTGCATTGAATTGCTTGAAAGCAGCAGACGTAGAAACTCTTGGAGATCTAGTTTCTTACAACAAGAACGACCTCTTGAAGTTCCGTAACTTCGGTAAGAAATCTCTTACTGAGTTGGAAGACCTAGTGGATAACAAAGGACTTTCTTTCGGAATGAACGTTTCTAAATACAAATTAGACAAAGATTAGTATCGCAATTAAACAATTAAAAATGGCGTAATAGGTGGCTGAACTGTAGCGATACAAAAACACAAGATTCAGTTAACCGATACTTACGAAATTAAAGTTATGAGACACGGAAAAAAATTCAATCACTTAAGTAGAAAGACTGCTCACAGAAAAGCAATGCTTTCGAACATGGCTTGTTCATTAATTGAACACAAGCGCATCAACACAACAATCGCTAAAGCTAAAGCACTTCGCGTTTATGTTGAACCAATTTTGACTCGTTCAAAAGAGGATACAACACACTCACGTCGTTTGGTTTTCAGATACTTGCAAAACAAGGATATGGTAACTGAACTTTTCAGAGAAGTAGCTCCAAAAATTGCTGACCGTCCAGGTGGATACACTCGTATCATCCGTACAGGTTACCGTTTAGGAGATAACGCTGAAATGTGTATGATCGAATTGGTAGATTTCAATGACGTTTACACAAACGAAAAAGCGAAGAAAACTACACGTCGTTCACGTCGTGGTGGATCTGGTGGAGGTGCTTCAACTGAAGCAACAACTGAAACTGTTGAAACTGCAACTGACGAAACAGAAAACACTGAAATGGCGGCTGAATCTCCAGTAGTTGAAGAGGCAGAAGTTATCGAAGAAACTGTTGCGGAAGAAGCACCAGCAAAAGCTGATAACCTTACGAAAATTGAGGGAATCGGACCTAAAATTGCTGAAACTTTAGCTGCTGCTGGAGTTGCAACTTACGCTGACTTAGCTGGAACAGATGTTGAGAAGATCGCTGATATCATCAAAGATGTTCGTGGTAAGCACGTTCCTGATACTTGGCCAAAGCAAGCTCAAATGGCTGCTGATGGTAAGTGGGATGAGTTGAAAGCTTGGCAAGATGAACTAGATGGTGGAAAACCAGCTGAAGGTTAATCAATAGCTAAAACGATTTACAAAAGGGGGGCACGAAAGTGAGCCCCTTTTTTTGCTTTAGGTTTTGTTTTTTTTAGGTATATCTTTCTTATATTGAGGTAATTACTTAATTAAAACATAACTACTATTATGAAAAAATTGAATGTCTTAATGATGTTGTTCATGGTGATCGCGGTATCATCTGTAACTTTTGCTAACAACAACCCCGGAGAAGAGGATGGCTACACTTTGATGACCGTTGCTGAACTGAAGGCAGAGTATGGAGAGGACGCTATCCAATCTATTACAACTGTCGAATTACTCGATACGGATGTTGTCGCAGTAAGCAACAACCCATGTAATGGTGAAAGACCTTGCGGTGGAGCATTGGCAGCCGCACGTGCGCAAGCTCAACAACTTGCCAACGAGTGCTGTTGTGTTCGTTTCTATGGCGTGATCTGTTGCCAGGTTAATTCTGGTTCAATCATTGCCATTGACGGAATCGTACAGCCAAAGAACTGCCATTAGTAGAATACATTAAAATTTGAAATGCCGCTGAATCGATCAGTGGCATTTTTTATTTCTGAGAATACTTCCTTGGATACGAGCCAATTAACTAACTCAGACCTACTTGAAACTCAAATAAATTATGTTTAAAGCGACAAAGTTTATGTCTCTGAGAGTACGGCGAATTTAAATGTTAATATCTTCCTGCTAAAACGGTCTTGTAATTCAAATCTAAACACCTAAATTTGCAGAAAATTTCAGGTAATGACGGAGCAGCAACCAGCGGTACTTTTATTAGAAGATGGAACAGTTTTTAACGGAGTAGCTATCGGAAAAATCGGAACAACAACAGGAGAAATTGCTTTTAACACTGGCATGACGGGATATCAAGAGGTTTTTACGGACCCTTCGTATTTTGGACAAATCCTTGTAATGACTTCACCTCACATCGGAAACTACGGTGTTCACGAAAATGAAGTTGAATCAGACGGAATCAAAGTTGCCGGAATGGTGATCAAAAAGTTTTCAGATGATATTCACGACCATCAGGATTGAAATCGCTTCAAGATTACATGATCGACGATTCTAAAGTTGGGATTGCGGATGTTGACACACGAGCACTCGTTCGTCACATTCGTAGTAAAGGAGCAATGAACGCTATTATTTCTTCTGATGTGTTGGATATCGATGAGCTAAAAGCAAAATTAGCGAACGTTCCTTCAATGGCTGGACTAGAGCTTTCTTCGAAAGTTGCGACTGCAGAAGCATATGAAATGAAACCTGAGAATGCTCAATACAAAGTTTCTTTAATTGATTTCGGAGTAAAGAAGAACATCGTTCGCTGTCTAGTTGACCGCGGATGCCATGTGAAAGTATTCCCTTTGAATTCAACGATTGAAGATTTGAACAGCTTCAGCCCTGATGGATACATGCTGTCAAATGGACCTGGAGACCCGTCGGCGATGCCAAACTCAATTGAGTTGGTTTCTCAAATTGTAGAGCAAGGTAAACCTGTTTTCGGAATTTGTCTTGGGCACCAAATCTTAGGATTAAGCCAAGGATTAGAAACAGAGAAAATGTTCAACGGTCACCGAGGGATTAATCACCCAATTAAAAACCTGAAAACAGGAAAAGGTGAAATTACTTCGCAAAACCACGGATTCGTGATTGCAAAGTCTAGCATAGATTCAAACAGCGCTATCGAAATGACACATGTTCATTTGAACGATAACACTGTCGCGGGAATAGAGTTGGTTAACAAACCAGTTTTTTCTGTACAATATCACCCAGAAGCATCTGCAGGTCCACACGATTCACGTTACCTGTTTGATCAGTTTATCGATAATATGAAAAATAACTAAGCATGAGCTATATCGCACAAATCATTGGTCGTCAAATTTTAGATTCTAGAGGAAATCCTACAATTGAAGTAGATGTAATTACTACTACAGGAGCAATGGGTCGAGCAGCAGTACCATCGGGTGCTTCTACTGGAATTCACGAAGCTGTTGAATTACGTGATGGAGACGAGGAATATTACCTTGGAAAAGGAGTATTGAAGGCTGTTGGAAATATCAATTCACTTATCGATAAAGAATTGAATGGTTACGATGTTTGTGACCAAAAAGCGATTGATGCGAAGCTAATTGAATTAGACGGGACTGAGAACAAGTCTAACCTTGGGGCAAATGCCATACTCGGTGTTTCTTTGGCTTGTGCGAAAGCTGCGGCAGACGAAACGGGACTTAGCTTGTTCAAATATGTTGGTGGAGTTGGAGCGGTAACAATGCCGGTTCCAATGATGAATATCCTAAATGGAGGTTCACACGCTGACAACAAAATCGACATTCAAGAATTCATGGTGATGCCTTTCGGAGCGGATTCATTCTCTGAAGGACTTCGATGGGGAACGGAAATTTTCCACCACTTGAAAAATGTATTG
>CAJQOB010000266.1 GCA_905479845.1 uncultured Flavobacteriales bacterium | reverse complement strand
TTTGATTTTTGATATTTAGAGAGCTTACTTTCGAAAGAGTATTCATAATTGAGTCTTACGATCTCATCTAATATTTGAAAAGCAATTTTTTTATTTTCTTCATTTTCAACTGATATTCTCATTAATACATCCCTTAAAACTTCAATGATTAATTTATTTTGTTCGTTTTTGGATAGAGAAAAATACTTCTTGAAATCAAAATCAGTAAAACTTTTTCTAACGTAGCCATCAAAAAATTCTACTTCATCGAGAGTTTCATTTTTTCCTTTTATTTCAATATTTAGCTTAAGGATATTTCCAAATTCGAATCGATTAGGAAGCATAAAAAAAGATCTTGGACAGTATGAGTTGTTATATTAAAGTCTTTTTTACTATATCCATCAGGTAGTGCTTGGCTAAATCCAATATGAATACTAACATCTCTTAAATATCTTGCCATATTTGTTTTTGATTGAGGCTAACAATTGTATATGCACCACTATGGCACATATTCCCTTAATATCTATCCAACATGCAAACACTTACAATTGCTTAATATCGAATAACTAATTCCAATTTAATCAAATTCCTCTAACTAAAATCAATCCGAATCAACTTCCCTCTCAACTCTACACTTCTTTCCCACTCCTGTAAACAAACCCATAAAAAAACACCACCCCATCAGGAGTAGTGCTTTAATATTTCACATCATGGAAACTTCTATCCGTGTCCATTCCAATTTATCCTGCAGCTAAGAAGTTCTCCAACAACAATCCTGTTTCTCCTTGTGAGAAATACAAATAGACGCCGCTTTCATATTCGTTTCCTTCATCATCACTCCCTTCAACAGAAGAAGAGAAAACAAGTAAAACTTCATCTCCACTAGTATCTACAGTAAGGTCATCGTAAGTTGCTTTTTTCAGATCTGCAAGAAAATCTGGATCTTCAAATGCTTGAACCAAAAACTCTGCATCAACAATATCAGAACTTGCGAAGGCCGAAACACCTTTGATGTCCTTATTAATCACAGCTGTTTTAAAGACTTCAAAATCTTGATCATAGTTATATCGACTCGAGATTTCTTCATCCTCGCTTGTTGTTTCAGGATTTTCTGACTGAGCTTGCGCTGGCTCCTCTTCTACTTCTGTATCCGCAGCGACTTCCTCAGTGTCAACAGCTAATGTTTCATCAACTGCTTCTGAGCATGAAAATAGACCAATTGCTAGTCCAAGAACGAGAAGGTAATTTTGTTTTTGTAGTATCATTTTTAATAAGTTTAAGCATTGTAAATATATCCATCTATCCGCTATAATGACGGTTTCTAATTCATTTTACTTTCATTTTTCTCTTGGGGGCTTGTTGTTCACTTATAAAAAGGTAAAAGTCAACGCACAAAAAAACAGCACCGCGTTTCCACGATGCTATTTAAATTATTTAGTGCTGAAAGTTACTTTTCGTCTACTTCTTCGAAGTCTACATCAGTAACCTCATCTTCAGGGTTTGCTCCTGCTTCACCTTCAGCGCCTCCTTCTGGAGCTCCACCTTCGTTAGCAGCATTGTACATGTCCTGAGATGCAGCTTGGAACAATTCGTTCAACTTGTCCATCGCTGGAGTCAAGTTCTCGATGTTCTTCGCTTCAAACTCCTTCTTCAATTCTGCCAAAGCATCCTCGATTGGTTGTTTTTTCTCCGCTGGAATCTTATCTCCGTACTCAGTCATTTGACGCTCCGTTTGGAAGATCAATGAATCAGCTTTGTTGATAGTATCCGCGTTATCACGTAATTTTTGATCCGCTTCTGCATTTGCTTCCGCCTCTGCTTTCATTTTCTCGATTTCCTCGTCAGACAACCCTGAAGAAGACTCAATCTTAATCGACTGCTCTTTTCCTGTTCCTTTGTCCTTCGCCGAAATGTTCATGATTCCGTTCGCATCAATGTCGAATGTTACTTCAATTTGAGGAACTCCACGTTGAGCTGGTGGAATGTCAGCCAATTGGAAACGTCCAAGTGTCTTGTTATCCGTTGCCATTGAACGCTCTCCTTGCAATACGTGAATATCAACCGATGGTTGGTTATCTGATGCAGTAGAGAAAGTCTCTGACTTCTTCGTTGGAATCGTTGTGTTTGCGTCGATCAATTTCGTGAATACTCCACCCATTGTTTCGATACCCAATGACAATGGAATAACGTCTAATAGAAGTACGTCTTTCACTTCTCCTGTCAAAACTCCACCTTGAATCGCTGCTCCTACGGCAACAACCTCATCTGGGTTCACACCTTTCGATGCTTCTTTTCCGAAGAAGTTTTTCACTGCGTCCTGGATTACTGGGATACGTGTTGATCCACCTACCAAGATAATTTCATCGATGTCTGAAGTAGACAATCCTGCATTTTTCAATGCCGTACGACATGGTGCGATTGTACGCTCAACGATAGATGAAATCAATTGCTCAAACTTAGCACGTTGAAGTGTGCGAACCAAGTGTTTTGGTACACCGTCAACTGGCATGATGTAAGGCAAGTTAATCTCTGTTGAAGTCGTAGACGACAATTCGATTTTTGCTTTCTCAGCTGCTTCTTTCAAACGTTGAAGTGCCATTGGATCTTTTCTCAAGTCCAACCCTTCGTCGTTTTTAAACTCTTGTGCTAACCATGCGATGATTGCCTCATCAACGTCGTCTCCACCAAGGTGAGTATCTCCGTCTGTTGACAATACTTCAAATACACCGTCACCCAATTCCAAGATCGAAACGTCATGTGTTCCTCCACCGAAATCGAATACTACGATTTTTTGATCAACTCCTTTTTTATCCAATCCGTAAGCCAATGCCGCCGCTGTTGGCTCATTGATAATACGTTTGATAGTCAAACCAGCGATTTCACCCGCTTCTTTTGTTGCTTGACGTTGTGAATCGTTGAAGTATGCAGGAACTGTTACTACAGCTTCAGAAACTTCTTGACCCAAATAATCTTCTGCTGTTTTCTTCATTTTCTGAAGAACCATTGCAGATATCTCTTGCGGTGTGTAAAGACGATCGTCAATTTTCACACGTGGAGTATTGTTGTCTCCTTTTACTACTTCGTAAGGTACGCGATCACCTTCAGCTTTCATGTCGTCAAAAGACGATCCCATGAAACGTTTGATAGATGAAATTGTTTTTGTTGGGTTTGTGATAGCTTGACGCTTCGCAGGATCTCCTACTTTACGCTCTCCACCATCGATAAACGCAACAATAGAAGGAGTTGTTCTCTTTCCTTCTGAATTCGCGATAACTACCGGTTCACTTCCTTCCATTACGGAAACGCATGAATTGGTAGT
>CAJQOB010000265.1 GCA_905479845.1 uncultured Flavobacteriales bacterium | reverse complement strand
TCACAGCGTTGAACTAATTTTTGCTCAATGGTTGGACAAATTTTCTGGATTAACTTTGGTACTCAAAAAAATTGTGGTTTGAAATCATAGTTTTTCCTTTAGACAGCTTTTAATTCCCAAAAATTACAAAATGTTGGCCTTTTATACTAAAGTGAAAAAGGTTTCCTTGACTTTGCCATAATAAAAAATGATTTTCCGGTTTGGTTTCTAAACTTTGAAGGTATGTTTTGGAATGCTGGGGGATTTGGCTATGTGATGGTGCTGATAACATTAGGTCTAAAAAAATAAATATGGCTGGTATGTGACTGCAAATGTTACGCATTGTTCCGTTTACTCCGGCAACGGGCAGTGATTTTTTAAATCGCTCGCCATTTTTCCCAACGTGCATAGCCTTCAACAGGTCTGTAAAATTCGAGGCAGAAATAGCGTTTGTTCGAGAAAGTCCGCTTCCATCGTTTACATGCATTCCATTGGTTGTCCACTTCTTTGTCCAGTAATTTTCCAATGCTCTCAGTCCACTTTCTGTGCTGCCATCACCGTTGGTTTCATATCCAACTAGGTTCACCACATGCTCAGCAAATAGGTTAATGCTTCGCTCGTTCGTTTTGTCAATGATGCTTCCGATAGTCTCGCCTGAGTGAGTAAATAACAGTGTTCGTTTAGAATAAGACCACTTACCACTATTGATTTCCATGTTTCGAGCTGTATTCATTTCACCAGTGATTTCAATCCCAACTTCGCGAAGAACTTTTTCCAATTCGTAAGCAAATTGATGTTCAGGGTCAGGCAGGCTTCCTTTCACGATGAATGCAGAACTGCCTGCAGGGAGAGTCCCTGTTACAAATCGATCCAAAGAGTATGGTGCACCGTAGATATAGGCATTGTCACCTCCTCCAGATTTCGCTTTAACGTAATTGTGAACTACTAGGTCTGGAACGGAAGGCGATAAGGACACCAATTTAGATTTTGCCCCAATTTTAGATGGGACTTTAAACTTATATTCAATGAGGTTATCGAAGATTGTTAGTCCGGATGGGCCAGCGCCATAGTAATTACCCATGTCAACCCAATTCCATCCTCCAGGGGCGCCTTTGTAGCCGAATTCCGAAGCGTCTGCGATGATCCCACCGTCAATTTTAGTGATTCCTTTTTTCTTCAAACTATCTGCCCAAGCGTAGAGGAAATCTCGGTTATGTCCTTTGGAACAGAAGTATTTACTTCCTAGAGTTGGGTCGCCACCGCCGCGAATCCAAAGATTACCTTTTAATGTTCCCACTGAGTCTATTTCCCCTTCAGTATAAATGCGGGTTTTAGGGCGATAATTTTCTCCTAAAATTTCCAAAGCAGTTGCTGTTGAAAATAGTTTTGCTGTTGATGCTGTGGGAAGAACAGTTTCAGGATTGTAGCTGGCTACTGAGTTTCCCGTTGAAAGATCAATAACTTCAAAACTAATGCTGGCATTTTTCAGGTAGTCTGATGCAGCAAATTGATCAATGGCAGTTTGTACTTTATTTTGCCCTTGCGCGAAGTTTATCGCTAGGAAACTGATCAATAGAAATGAACTTATTATCTTCATGGCTCGTTTTGGGTAAATTTCATGAAGAATCTTCAATGAATGTGCCAAACAACGAAAACTTTTGAACAACCTGTATTAAATAGAGCAGTATTTGGTAAGGTAATTGGAGAGGGTGTACTGCAAATGTATAGAGAGATTTAGGTGAAAAAAATTAAAGTACTTCGAATAATTAATCGATTCAATATCGGTGGACCAACGTACAACGCGACATTCCTCACAGCTTTCCTTGGTGACGATTACGAAACCATGCTTGTCGGTGGATTGCCAGAGGAAGGTGAGTCTGATTCATTATTCATTCTTGAAAAATATGGCGTAACTCCACTTCTGATTGATGAATTGGTGCGAGAGCCAAATATCAAAAGTGATCGAGCAGCTTATAAAAGGCTCAAGGAAATTATCAAAGACTTCAAGCCAGACATTGTGCATACACATGCTTCGAAGGCTGGTGCATTAGGAAGAAAGGCCGCAAGCGCGTGTAAAGTTCCGGTGATAGTACATACGTTTCATGGACATGTTTTTCATTCTTATTTCGGTAATGTGAAAACTACCTTGTTTAAGATTATTGAGCGTAATTTGTCTAAGAAATCTGCAGGGATCGTTGCTATTTCCGATATTCAAAAGAAGGAATTGACGGAGATCCACAACATCTGCCCAGCCGAAAAAGTAAAAGTAGTTCAGCTCGGATTTGACTTATTGCCATTTCACGAGAAGCGTCTTTCTGAACGTGATGCCGTTCGAGAAAAATATGGTTTGAAAGAGCAGGATATCGCAATTGGTATCGTTGGTAGAATTGCAGCGATTAAAGATCATCCTTTTTTTCTCGATGTAATTGAAAAAGTACTGAACGAAACAACGAAGTCGATTAAGGTCTTCATTGTTGGGGATGGGCCAGATAGAAATGAGATCGAAAATCGTGTAAATGAGATCAATAAGAAATTCGAGAATGTGATTGAAATGACATCTTGGATCAAAGATATTGGGACATTTAACGCTGGAATGGACATTATTTGTTTGACCTCTAAAAACGAGGGGACTCCAGTTAGTTTAATTGAAGCTCAAGCAGCGAATATTCCTGTTGTGACTACTGATGTTGGCGGGGTTCGTGATATTATTGACGTTGACAAAACAGGATATGTCGTCCCGAAAGGAGACCTTGATTTGTATACTGAAAAACTCCTGGAATTGTGTGAAGATGAAAAAAGACGTGAAAAAATGTCACAAAATGGCTGGAACTACGTACACGAAAAATTCCATTACACGACTTTGGTTAAGAATATGGATCGGTACTACCGAGAGTTGCTAAAATTGAAGTAGAATGAAGTTGTTAATTAGAATATGTGTTGTCTGTGTCGCAACCCTCGCTTTGGTGAGTAGTTGCGGGGTGAACAGCAATTTGATGTTCAAAGAAGCGAAAGGGGCTACTCAGGTAGACTCTATCCCGTTGAAGCCTACTGAAGATTATCGAATCTCGCAATCGGACAAATTCACATTTACTTTAACGACAAAGAACGGTCAAGGGATTATCGAAGAGATGACAGGGATTTCTCAAAAACCTGTTTCAGGTGTGGATATAACTGAATACGTTGTGCGTCAAAACGGATTGTCAAAGCTGCCAATTTTAGGGCTAGTGGAGGTTGCGGGGTTAACAATTTCTGAATGTGAAGATTTGCTTGAAGAGAAATATGGCGAGAAATTCATTGACCCGTTTGTTCAAGTAACGCTAACGAATCAGCGAGTAATCGTATTTCCGGGAAATGGCTCAGATGCAAAAGTGATCCCCTTGGAAAATTCAAATACAACCTTGATGGAGGCACTAGCGAAAGCTGGTGGAATTACCGAGCGCGGTAAAGCGAGTTCGATCAAATTAATGAGGAAAGTTAATGGTGAACGACTGGTTTATACACTTGATTTATCAACCATTGAAGGCCTAAAGTACGTTGATATGATCGTACAGGCTAATGATTACATATATGTTGAACCTACACCCGAATTGGCCAAAGAAGTTGCAGAGGATATTGTCCCGATTGTTTCGCTTATCTCAAGTGCGGTGTTCATACTATCAGCAATACTACTGTTAAAATAAATGAGTAACAAAGGAATCATAATTAACAAGAGCTACGATCCGCTTATTTTAAAGACCGTAGTTAGGCGCTATTGGTGGTGGGCTGCACTGCTAATTATTGCTTTTGCTTCTTTTGCGTTCATATATTTACGATACACAAAGCCTACGTATGAGTCTTCAATGATCTTACAGCTTGGAGATAAGGATAGTGCGAAAGACGTACTCGATATTGAGAACATTAACTCAAGGGATAATGAACTTTCGGGAGTTGTAGAACTACTTCGTTCCGAATTGCTTTTTGAAAGGGCGCTAAAAAAACTGAACCTCAATGTAAGTCTGTTTTCTAGAGGAGAAATTCTTACAGAGGAGAAGTACTTATCGAGCACGTTTAATATTCAGCCTTATCAATTAAGCGATTCTTCCATAATTAATCAAGAAATAGCTGTTCGCTCGAAAGGCAATTCTAAGGTGGAGTTATCCTACTTTGTAAACGGAAAGAACCAAAAGGTTAATGGAAAGCTTAACGAGAGAATCAAGAATGAGGATTTTGATATTGTTGTAAAAGCTGCAGATCCTGAAATTTTTCATAAGGTATCAAAAGATAATGAACTGTTTTTTATCTTCAATGGACGAGAGCAATTGTCCAATCGAATGATAAAGGATTTATCCGTTGCGGGAATTGATGCGAATGCAAAAACGATAAGTATTTCTTTCAGGGGACACAATGCTACATTATGTAGAGATGTTGTCAATGCTGTGTCGACGTCATTTATAGAATACGATGAGGAGCAGAAAAGAAGAAGTTCAGAAAATGTTATTCAGTTCATTGATGCGCAATTAGATTCCCTTTCATCCGAGGTACGGATTGCAAAGGATAGTTTGATCAGTTATCAGCGTAAGTCGCAATTGTCGAACCCTGAAAATGCAGGTGCTTCAATTACCGACAATGTCAACAAACTTCAAGATCAACTCTTTGAGCTCGAAGAAGAGTACAACGGACTGTTAAACGTAAAAAGAAAATTAAGTAAGTCACCCAATCGACTGGATGTTTACAAGATCTTGCCAGAACTCCTTGGTAAGTCCTATGAAACGTCACTTGCAGGACATTTAAATGAGTTGCACGGTTTCTTGGAAAGAAAGGAAGATCTTCTGTTTGAGGTTACTGAGGCTAATTCCGAAGTTGTGATTATGAACCAAAAAATTGCATCTAAACTTCGAATCATCCAACGAAGCATTGGTGCAATTGAAGAACGTTTTAGCAGAAATATTTCCGCTATTCGAGGAAAAATTGGGTCATTAGAAGGAGAAGCGTTTGAATTACCAGAGAAAAAAATGGAATTCAATCGTTTGAAGAACATTCAGAACCTGAACGAAAAATACTTCACTTTACTTACAGAAAAGAAGGTGTTGTATGAAATTTCCGATGCTGGGTATGCCTCAACAAATCGTGTTCTTTCAAAGGCCAAAATTAACCTAGTACCTGTTGCGCCTAGTAGAAATTTTGTCTATTCGGCATTTGTTTTATTTGGGTTGATCATTGGTTTAGGACTTATTCTGTTCCAATACTTGACCTTCAATGAGATTAACATGATTGAAGATTTGGAACACATTTTACCTGAGCAAGCCTCAATTTTAGGAGGTGTTCCTTTGTTTAAACAAGTTCTCGAATACTCGCAACTGGTTGTTGCCGACGCGCCTAAATCGATGATGGCAGAATCAATGCGTAAAATTCGAACGAACCTGAATTACATTCACCCAGATTACAAAACGATCGCTATTTCATCGTCTATTTCGGGGGAGGGGAAGACCTTCGTTGCCCTGAATTTAGGAGGGATCATTGCTATGTCTGGCAAGAAAACAATTCTTCTTGACCTTGATTTACGTAAACCAAAAGTTCACTTAGGACTGGATGTTGACAACGTTGTCGGGATGAGTAGCTTGATCGTAAATCAAACCACTCTGGATGAATGTATTCACCATTCGAAAGTGGAGAATTTACATTTCATTACAGCGGGTCCAATTCCTCCGAATCCATCAGAATTACTATTGAGTAAGAGGTTTCAGGAGATTGTTGAAGAATTAAAAGAGCGCTATGATGTGGTAATCATTGATAACCCTCCTGTGGGACTCGTTTCGGATGGGATTAAGAACCTCACAGATGCCGATATTCCAATTTATGTCTTCAAATCACACTACTCTAAACGTATATTTGCTCACCGTGTAAAAGAACTATTTACAATGCAACAATTAAAATCATTGAATGTGATTTTGAATGGTGTTAAATCTAAGAAGTCTGGAGGTTATGGCTACGGTTATGGCTATGGCTACGGTTATGGCTACTATGAGAATAGTGGCTACACAGAAGAAGTAGAGGTGAAATCTAAAAAATGGTACCAACGAATATTTAATCGTAAATGATAATTACTAAAACTGCAATTGAGGGATTACTAATTCTCGAACCGCGCGTATTTAAGGATGACCGTGGTTTATTCTTTGAGAGTTTTAATGAAAAGCTGTTTACGGAAGCGGCTGGTCCAATAGAGTTTATTCAGGATAATCAATCGGTTTCAAAAAAAGGAGTATTGCGTGGATTGCATTTTCAAAATAATCCTCATGCTCAAGGGAAACTTGTGCGTGTCGCGAAAGGTTCTGTGATAGATGTTGCTGTTGATATTCGGAAAAGTTCACCAACTTACGGCCAACACATGGCTGTTGAGTTGACGGCTGAAAACAACAAGCAGTTTTGGATTCCTGCAGGCTTTGCACATGGTTTTGTAGCTCTGGAAGATGATACGATCTTTTGCTATAAATGCACGGACTATTATGCTCCAGAATGTGAAGGGAGTTTGCTTTGGAGCGACGAAGATTTGAATATTAACTGGGGGGTAGAAAATCCTCTAGTTTCAGAAAAGGATAAAGTAGCGACTAAATTCACTAACTTTAAGTCTTCTTTTTAGATGACATTACTAACTATAAAAATACTCCAATTAATCGGGTTCGCTCTGGGCGGAATTATTTTAGCCGTGGTATGTAATGTATTGCTTCTGAATTTTTCCAAGTCCCTTGGGATTCGAAACAAGAATGACGTTATCGTCAGATGGAGCAGTGAATCCAAACCTTCACTCGGGGGTGTGAGTCTCTTCATTGTATTTATTTTCGCGGCAATTGCCTATTCGATCATATTTGGCGAAACCAATATTTTTCAAAATCATAAATATGTAGGGCTTTTCCTCGCTGGATCTCTTGCATTTGCAATGGGCTTAGCTGATGACGCCTACAATACCAAGCCCATGTTGAAATTGGGTGTTCAGGTCCTTTGTGGTGTGATTTTCGTCATGAGCGGAACTTATGTGATGCTATTTGATAACATATATATTGATGGTGGGTTGACCATCTTATGGGTGATCATTATCATGAATTCCTTAAACATGTTGGACAACATGGATGGGATTACCGGTACAACATCTTTGTTCATTCTTATTTCTTGTTTGATGTCCAGTTGGATTATCCTTGGGTTCAATATGAACATTTGGTCCCTTTCTTTGGTGAGCATGATCGGAGCACTACTCGGATTCTTATCAATGAATATTCACCCGTCTAAATTATTTATGGGGGACGCGGGATCACAGTTTATCGGTGCTTTCGTTGCATTTTTTGGAATGGAATTTTTAATCAATTCAGGAACGCATCTACAACAACATTCATGGTTAGGATTATGTGTTACGATGGTTGCGTTTACCCCAGCTGCAGTTGATACTTTGACGGTAGTTATCAATCGTTTGAAGCGTGGTCAATCACCCATGGTTGGAGGTAAGGATCATACTACACACCATCTAGTGTACGCAGGCTTGAACGATATTCAAGTGTGGTATGTATTTGTCGGAATAGGTTTCGGTGCTACTACACTTGCCATATTGATGGTTTACTTGATAAATTTGAGTGTCTTGTTGCCAGTCCTCTTCTTGTTGGCCTATTTCTTTATCGTTTTCATAATCCTTTATCGAAACACGATTAAATACAAACAGCCCAAGAAAAAATGACCCAAGTTTGTTAACTTCGTAAGATGCGAAAATATCGGGTGCTCATTCTTTCTTTATTTACTCTTAGTTTTATTCTTTCTTGTCAAAATCAGGGTATTGAACCTGAAGATCAAGTAGAAAGTCAAGCTGTTCATTCTGGTGAAGGATTACCCGAAATCCCCAAATCAATGTCACTGTTTGGTGAGCAAATCGAACTCGATAATTTCGATGTACGAGAGCGCTTGGATAAGGAGATCATTGTCAACACGTATTACCACAGTTCCACGATTCAAATATTGAAAAAGGCAAATCGTTACTTTCCTTTGATTGAAAGAATCTTAGAGGAGGAAGGGGTTCCAAATGATATGAAGTACCTCTGTGTGATTGAAAGCGCATTGAATCAAGCGACAAGTCCTTCCGGAGCAAAAGGTTTTTGGCAGTTTATGCCTGCTGCAGGGAAGGAGAATGGTTTGGTAATCAATAAAGAAGTTGATGAGCGCTTTCATGTAGAAAAGAGTACACGTGCAGCATGTGATTACCTTAAAACTGCGAAACGAAATTTTAATGATTGGATTTTGGCCTCGGCTTCTTATAATTGTGGAGTGGGAGGGTTGAAAAAAGTGATGAAGGCTCAACAAGCAGATGAGTTTTTTGAACTTTATATGAACAGAGAAACAACGCGCTATGTGTTTAGAATCATGGCGTTGAAATTGTTGATGGAGAACCCTACAGCGTATGGGTTTGATCCAACGAAAATGGAATTGTACGAACCAATTGAGACAAAACAGGTTGAAGTAGATGAATCTATTTCGGATTTGGGAAATTGGGCAAAGGAAAAGGGAAGCAACCTTCGTATGCTCAAAGTTTTGAATCCATGGTTGATTTCAAATAAACTGACAGTTTCCGAAGCAACATTTACCATCGAATTACCAGCAAAATAATGGCGAAAGAGGAACAAGAATATATAGAAGTTTTTGGAGCGAGAGAACATAACTTAAAAAATGTGGACCTCAAGATTCCGCGAAATGAATTAGTGGTGTTTACTGGTTTAAGTGGATCTGGAAAGTCTTCTTTGGCTTTCGATACCATCTTTGCTGAAGGTCAGCGTCGGTACATTGAGACATTTTCTTCCTACGCCAGACAGTTTTTAGGCGGGTTGGAGCGACCTGATGTAGATAAAATTGAAGGACTCAGTCCTGTAATCTCAATTGAGCAAAAGACAGTTTCTCGTTCGCCTCGCTCAACAGTAGGTACGATTACAGAAATCTATGATTTCATGCGTTTGCTTTTTGCTCGTGTGAGTACCGCTTATTCGTATGTCTCAGGTGAGCCAATGGTAAAGTATTCTGACGACCAAATCGTGGATCTAATCATTGAGCAATACGAAGGAAAAAAAGTCATCTTCCTAGCGCCAAAAATCAAAGGACGTAAAGGTCATTACCGTGAGCTATTCGAACAAATTCAAAAACTCGGTTTCACTAAGGTTAGAGTGGATGGTGAATTGAAAGATATTGTCAAAGGAATGAAACTGGATCGTTACAAAATCCACGATATCGATATCGTAGTAGATCGATTGGCAATTTCTTCGAAAGATCGAAAGCGCATTTATGATTCGGTTGTTACAGCAATGAAGCACGGATCAAAGGCAATGATGATCATGGATTTCGAAACCGAAGAAGCACGTCACTTCAGTAGGATGTTGATGTGTCCAACCAGTGGAATTAGTTATCCTGAGCCTGAACCAAATCTCTTCTCGTTCAATTCTCCGTACGGAGCATGTAAGTCATGTAGCGGATTGGGAGAAGTGTCCGAAGTTGATATCGACAAAATCATTCCTGACGCGAGTAAGTCGATTAAAAAGGGAGGGATTGTACCACTTGGAGCCTACAAGCGAACATGGATTTTTGAAAAACTGGATTCATTTCTGACGCAAGAAGGATACAAATTAGACACTCCGATTTCGGACATCAGTCCAGAAGTAATGAACGGAATTCTTTACGGAAACGAAGGCATTGAACGATCGAACAAGAACAACGATATCCGATTTGAGGGGATTATCAACTTCATTGGAAGGCACTCAGAGGGAAGTTCCGCAGCTGTTCAGCGTTGGGCGCAAAGTTTCATGAATAGAAAAACGTGTCCAACTTGCGAGGGGACTCGACTCAAAAAAGAAGCTCACTATTTCAAAATTGGAGGAAAGCATATCGGAAACTTGGCTCAAATGGATATTTCTGATTTGAGTGAGTGGTTCATCAATGTTGATCAGCATTTTTCGGAGCAACACAAAGTGATTGCAACCGAAATCATGAAAGAGATCAACGCTCGATTGGGCTTCATTGTTGAAGTAGGGTTGACATATTTGACCTTGCATCGATCTGCTAAAACACTTTCTGGGGGAGAAGCGCAGCGCATTCGTTTGGCGACACAAATTGGTAGTGAATTGATGAATGTATTGTACGTTCTTGATGAGCCGTCTATCGGATTGCATCAACGCGATAATTCGAGATTAATTAAGTCGTTACAAAGATTACGTGATACTGGAAACTCAGTCATCGTAGTTGAGCACGATAAGGAAATGATCGAGGCTGCGGATTTCGTGGTGGATATCGGGCCAGGTGCTGGAGTGCATGGTGGAACAATAGTTAACGCCGCTCCAATTGAAAATTTAACGGACAAAGATTCACTTACGAATCAATACTTGACTGGAGTTCGGTCAATTGAAATTCCCAAGAAGCGAAGAAAGGGAAACGGAAAGAAGCTAACACTCAAAGGAGCTTCAGGAAGAAACTTACAGAATGTCAACTTAACAATTCCATTGGGCACGTTTACATGTGTCACTGGTGTGTCTGGAAGTGGAAAATCATCTTTGATCAATCAGACTTTGTATCCAATCCTTCTTGCTGAGATTTACAATGGGGTTCGAAAACCTCTTCCGTACAAATCCATTGCTGGAATGGAACATTTGGACAAGGTAATTGAGATCAATCAAAGCCCAATTGGACGAACGCCACGATCGAATCCTGCGACCTATACCAAACTATTCGATGAAATTCGTTCGCTCTTCGCGTCCTTGCCTGAGGCACAAATCCGAGGGTACAAAGCAGGAAGATTCTCTTTTAATGTGAAAGGAGGTCGTTGCGAAACCTGTAAAGGTGGAGGGATGAAAGTGATAGAAATGAACTTCTTGCCAGACGTTTTGGTTGAGTGCGAAACATGTAATGGTCGAAGATACAACCGAGAAACTTTAGAGGTTCGATACAAAGGAAAATCCATCAGTGATGTACTTTCAATGACGATTGCGGATGCGGAGAAATTCTTCGAAAGCATTCCGAAAATCAATCGGATTTTATCGACATTGGTTTCTGTTGGATTGGGATATGTGACACTTGGTCAACCTTCGACAACGGTTTCAGGAGGTGAGGCGCAGCGCATAAAATTGTCATCAGAGCTTTCGAAAAGAGGTACTGGAAACACCTTGTATATTTTGGATGAACCTTCAACAGGTTTGCACTTTGAGGACATAAAAATGTTGCTAGCTGTATTGCAGCGCTTGGTGGACGAAGGAAACACGGTTTTGGTGATCGAGCACAACTTGGACATCGTAAAAGTTGCTGATTATATTGTGGATATCGGTCCAGAAGGAGGGAAAGGTGGTGGTTTCATCGTTTGTCAAGGAACTCCTGAGGCAATTGTGAAGAAAGCGAAGGATAAATCGCACACGGCAAGGTATCTTGAGGATGAGTTGAAGTAAATAATATTTACGCCTGATATTCGTTATCAAACGTGTACCAACCAAAATGATATGCGCGTACTACTATTACTATTTTGCATCGTTTTCAGCTTAAATTCGAACGCCCAAGAAACCAGAACGTCAATTGGCTTCTCGTTGAGTCCGAATTATTCCTCAATAATTTATCTAAATGAAGGCAGTTTTCAGGATGCTGATGTCGAACTAATTAAATCTGGAACAAGTGGTGAATTAGGACTTTCGGGTAACTTTTTCTATCAGTATAGTTTAACCGATAAGCTCTTCATTACTTGGGGAATCGGCTTGCAGAATTACAGTTATAGCACAACGTACTACTCACAAACTCAGCTTGAACATTCCGACATTCAGAGAAACACGAAATATAATCAGCATTACCTTCAGTTTAATACTTCAATAAAGTATCGCTTGTATAAAACTTTATACGCGAGAGCAGGTGTTGGCGTTGATCTCCTAGTGGAACAACGTGCAAAGCGGACAGAAACTTGTCCAGGATGTGAATACAGCTATCAAGGTGAGGACAACTCTGGGGTTTACAATGAGGCAATGCTTCCTGCATCCTTCGGATTGGGCTACGAACTGAAATTGAATGAAAAATTGAATTTGATGACTGAACTCTATGGTTCAATGTCCTTAACGAACGCCTTTTCGAATACTGTTTTTACGGATCAAGTTCAAGTGTTTCAGGGAGCCGTTCTCAAGCCGCATCTTCAACAACGACCATTCCAGTTAGGATTCAATATTGGAATTGTCCGCTCGTTTTAATCAATCAGTAACCTGGAGGTCTTTCTTACGGATCAAGTATTTTCGATAGATCCTTTTCTGACGAACTTTAAAGAACACTATTCTTTTCACAACTTCATCACTTCGACATTGACCAAATGCTTCGTGTGAATCAAAATCGTTCAATTCAGCATAATCAATTTTGATTGTGTCTCCGTCTGGATTTTCGACTTCCAAATACAGTAGTGGCTCTGAACAAGGACAAAGTGATTTAAATTTTGCTTTGCGCTTTTTTACCTCGTATCCGTAGATAAGAGATGCCGGCGTGTCAGTTGAAAGTTTTGCTTTTAGAATTGTGTAACCCATCGGGACTTTTACAATCGTTTTGGGTGGTGGTGCAGATGGTAGAGCGTCTAGGTTGATTTTAGTTGTTCCTTGGACAACAGTGCGCAAGAAATTGCGACCTCCTCTTCGAAATCGATCGATGGTTCCTTTGACTGGAGACCAAGTTCCTTCACTGGTAGCGGTCCAAAGTTTAAACTCCGCCGTTGTATCACAAGGGTTTGCAATTTGTGGAATGGCTACAGAAATCTCGACATCTTTACACATTTTCACTTCGAACATACCACCAGAAATCAGAGGCGTTCCATCCGCAGTTTGAGTCGTTAAATCCGAATTTCGAATACTCTCACCAGTGTTGTACTCTATAAATTGAAAACAATCTTTAATCGAATGGTAGTCGCATACATTCATTGTAACCTCCGTTCCTTGAGGGAAAATGATCGTTGTGTCGTAAGAACAATCAGGCTCAAGAACAGGAACGGGTATTGTTATTGTTTTGGGGGGAGGAGCAAGTGTAATACATATTTCTACTCTACGATTTTGTCTTTTCCCTTGGGAATTTCCGTTCGATTCGATGGGACTCGTCTCTCCTAAGAATAACTCCGATGATCCCGTAATATTCAGTTCTAATTTTGCTAATTCCGCTTGAACCGATTCCACTCTTCGCTTCGATAATTCCAAATTATAGGCGTCGCTCCCGTCACTGTCCGTGTGGCCACTAATTTCAATTTTTTCAAGGTTGTCATCTTCAATTTTCGAGAAGAAGGCATCCATTTTTTCCTGTTCAGATTTGTTGATTGAAGCATTGCCGGAGGCAAAATGGACTGCGTGACAAAAAGTTGTTTGTCCAAACGTGAAGGATTCACAAGCGAATAAAAAGAAGACTAATGCGAACAATTTCATAGTGACGATTTAAATGAGAAATTCTTGGTTTCTGCATTTAAATGTTCAGAATGGAAAAAGGTAAACACTTGATTTGGAATCGGGTTTTGGAGCCGATGCTTTTATGTTCTCAATGCTTAAAAGAATTCATGAATTTTGCTTGAGCCAATCCGATTTGTTTAGTGCATAATAAACCGCATTTTCATCGTAGATGTGAATTTCTTTTTCATAGGACAAACCTAGTTTTTTCATCAAAGCGGTGGAAGCGACGTTCTCAACATTTGCCAAAGATATGATTCGATCCAGCCCTAAATCGTTGAAGGCAAAATCCACACAAGGAAGTGCCGATTCGTATCCGTAACCTTGACGCCAAAACTTATGCTTCAAGCGCCATCCAATATCAACTTCATCCAACTCGGGAAGGTACTTCAAACCTGTGAATCCCATGTATTCGCCTGTTTCTTTGTGAATCACAGCGTGCCGACCAAATTGATACTTTTCGTAATCTCCCAATGGAGCTTTTTTGATCATTTCTTGATGCTCTTCGAGAGTTCCAGTGTCAACTCCGCCAAGAAACTCCATCACAATCGGGTCTAAGCTCATTTCATAACTTGCCTTAGTATCTTCAATGGTGAAAGGACGTAAAATTAATCGTGGTGTTTCTATTGTTCTCATTGGCGGTGAATATAAGTAATGTTCACCCAATTGAATGCATTTTCATCTGCGGTAAACGTTTCAAAGGACACTTCGGGTTGATTTAGAGTGTCCTCGAAAAGATTTCTGATTTTTTTATAGTGGTATAATTTGCTTGACGCAAGCAGTTCTTATGTATCACTCATAGAATACTAGATTAGATGATACCAAATTGTTTTAACCTGAAAAAATGACCTACTCTAGAATCTCCGTTTTTCCGCGACTCAAATAGATCCGATACAAAATGACCTATTTAGAAAGTCGAGCCTATTCCTTTTTTTGGTCAGGGTATACAAATGATGGAACTCCATTGTTGTCCATCACGATAATGCAATCACCATTGTCGTCGACTAATGGAAAACCTGATTTAGTTGGCGTTTCAATTGGATCTGGATATACAAAGGATGGGGTCCCATCCTCGTTTGTTATGATGATAAAATTTCCGTTTTCGTCTACTAGTGGAATCTCTGATTGAGCAAAACTTGCGAAAGAAAGAGATGTGCAGATAACTGCGGTGAATAGTGAAGTGAACTTTTTCATGTGAATCTGATTTAGGTTATTACTAGTAAAATAACGACTCAAACACAATTGTTTACAAATCAATATGTTAAATGTTTATCAACTCTTGGTTTGAGCTGCTTTGCGTATTAGTTTTTCCTTGTAAAACGTTTTGCTAGAGATGTAAATCACTTTTTCAACTTCCGCACACGTTTTTCCTTCAGAGTCTCCTAAATCCACATCTAAAACTAGATCGATTTCATCTTTCTCGGCTACGTCGGATTTGATTTGCTCTAGTAATTCTTTCGAGATTCTGAATTCTGCAAAAAGTGTTGAGGTTCCAGGGCGTTTAAATTTGATTGTTGCCGCTTTGTCCCAAACAACATAGTCTTTTCCTAGCAAGTTGATTAACTGAACCATGTAAATCCCATCCAAACAACTGTACATGTGCCCGCCATACATTGTTCCAACGTAGTTACGGGTTTTGTAATTCAGTTTAAGCTTGATTTTAATATCATCGAGATTATCACTTGCTGAAACGATTCGCCCACCCGTCCTTCGGTACATAGGTGAAATATTGAAAAAGAACTTGAAAGCCCGTCCCATTCCAATTTTACGTCCTACCCATTCACCGAATTTCACCATTTTGTTTTTGATACCTTTTGGGGTCGGATTTATTGATTGTTGGAGCGCTTCGCTTTTGGATTATTAGATTTTCATATTCTCCAACTAATCCAACTAATCCAACTAATCCAACTAATCCAACTAATCCAACTAATCCAACTAATCCAACTAATCCAACTAATCCAACTAATCCAACTAATCCAACTAATCCAACTAATCCAACCTACTCCTCAAACTTCTTAAACAACACTGAAGCGATATGTCCGCCAAATCCGAAAGTATTGCTCATTCCGTATGTCATTTCTTTAGGAACTGCTTTTCCCATTGGGAAGTCGAAATTGTCAGCGAAATCTGGTTCAATTTCAGTTGTGTTAATTGTAGGTGGTACAACTCCCTCTTTTAAAGCAAGAACAGTTGCAATTCCTTCAATCGCACCAGCAGCACCCAGTAAGTGTCCGGTCATTGATTTTGTTGCTGAAATTGACAAAGATTTACGTTTCCCAAAAACGCGATCAGCTGCGATTAATTCGCTTTTATCTCCAAGTGGAGTTGATGTCGCGTGCATATTCACGTAATCTACATCTTCCGCAGAAATTCCTGCTTCGCGCATAGCTTCATTCATTCCAAGAACAGCTCCATCACCTTCAGGGTGCGTTCCAGTTAAGTGGTAAGCATCAGCTGCCATTCCACCACCAACTATTTCTCCGTAGATTGTTGCTCTACGTTTTTTTGCATGTTCGTACTCTTCAAGGATGAGTGCGCCAGCGCCTTCTCCCATTACGAATCCATCTCTGGAAACATCGAATGGTCGTGAGGCACTTTTTGGATCGTCATTTCTCATTGATAAGGCTCGTGCCGAGGCGAATCCACCCATAGAAGCTTCTGTAATTGCCGCTTCTGAACCTCCACTGATAATCATGTCTGCTTTGTCCCACTTGATGTAGTTAAAAGCTTCGATTAAAGCAGTATTCGATGTCGCGCAAGCTGAAACAGGACAGAAGTTCACTCCTCTAAGTCCATATTTAATAGAAATAATTCCAGAGGCAATATCCACTAAAATTCGAGGAATGAAGAAAGGTGTAAAACGAGGTGTTCCATCGCCGTTGATGTATTCCTTCATTTGATCTCCAAAGGTTTGAATTCCTCCGTTTCCAGATCCCCAGATTACTCCAATTCGATCTTTGTTGAGTCCGTCCAGTTCAATCTTACCATTCGTCAAAGCTTGGTCCACAGCGTACAAAGCGTACAAAGAAAAAGGATCGTACTTGCGAATTTCTTTCACGTGAAAATGCTCTTTGACATCGAAGTCTTTCAGTTCGCAAGCAAATTGAGCTCGGAACTTCGAAACATCAAACTTTGTGATTTTACCAGCTCCACTTACGCCATCTTTCAAATTCTTCCAATAAGTATCGAGGTCATTTCCAATTGGAGTCAATGCTCCCATTCCTGTGATTACAACTCTTCTCATTTTTGTCATTTTGTTAAAACCTAAATTCTATTCTAAAATAAATTAAGATTTAAAGGAATCCAAGTTCCAATTGAGCTTCTTCACTCATCATGTCTTTGTCCCAAGGTGGGTCGAATACAATATTCACTTTTGCATCTCGAACTTCTGGGTGACCTTTCACTTTGTCTTCAACTTCTTGAGGCATTGATTCCGCCACAGGACAGTTCGGAGACGTCAGGGTCATTTCGATTTCGACATTATGATCAGCATCGATTTTTACTTCGTAGATCAAGCCCAATTCGTAAACATCTACAGGGATCTCAGGATCGTAGACCGTTTTCAAAATAGCGACAATTTTATTTTCTAATTCGTTCATAGTTCTCTTAGCTAGCTGCTATTGCGCTTAATTTCATTTTCTTAACCATACTCGCCAATCCGTTTGATCGAGTAGGAGATAGGTGTTCGTGCAATCCGATTTCCTTTATGAATCGAAGGTCAGATGTTGCTACCTCCTTAGGTGTTTCATCATTAAGAACACGAATCAATAATCCAATTATTCCTTTTGTGATGATGGCGTCAGAATCAGCAGTGAAGCTCATTTTTCCATCTTCAACCGCAGTGTTTAACCACACTCTTGATTGACAGCCTTCGATTAATTTGTCGTCGGTTTTATTCTCATCGGAAATGATAGGGAGTTCTTTTCCAAGTTCGATTATGTATTCGTACTTGTCCATCCAATCGTCATAGATTGCGAACTCGTCAATTATTTCCTGTTGCTTCTCTTCTAATGTCATTCTAACTATTTACTTCATTCGAAACTCCCGTTTCGTTATCTTGATGCTTCGTATCGGCTTATCCAATCATCATAAATGGCAAACTCATCAATTATTTCCTGCTGTTTTTCTTCTAAGGTCATCCTAACTGTTATTTCATTCGAAACTCCCGTTTCGTTATCTTGATGCTTTGCATCGGCTTATCCAATCATCATAAATGGCAAACTCATCAATTATTTCCTGTTGTTTTTCTTCTAAGGTCATTTCAAAATGCTATTGGATCAACTATTTCAACATGTTCAAACTACGTTCAACCGCATGGATGAATACGTCAATTTCTTCTTTAGTGTTATAAAACGCGAAAGACGCTCGGACTGTTCCTGGAATTTGATAGAAATCCATCAAAGGTTGTGTACAATGGTGTCCAGTGCGAACGGCGATTCCCTGCTTATCGAGTAAAGTTCCCAAATCAAATGGGTGAACTCCATCAACAATAAAAGATACAACACTTGTTTTGTGCTCTGCAGTTCCTATAATTCTCAGCCCTTCGAATTGAAGTAATTTCTCCTCTGCGTATTTTGCGAGTTCTGTTTCGTGAGCTTGAATAGCATTTAAGTCCAATTCTGACAGATACGAAATTGCCGTTCCCAGACAAATCCCACCAGAAATATTTGGTGTTCCTGCTTCAAATTTGTGCGGAAGCTCATTGTAAGTTGTTTTCTCAAAGGTCACTTTCGCAATCATGTCACCTCCTCCTTGATAAGGTGGCATCTGATCCAAAATTTCTTTCTTTCCGTATAAGACACCAACGCCTGTTGGCCCGAAAACTTTGTGCGCTGAGAATGCGAAGAAATCACAATCGAGCGCTTGAACGTCAACTTTAATGTGTTGAACACTCTGGGCACCATCGATTAAAACATAGCCACCGACATCGTGTGTTTTTTTAATGATCTCTTCAATCGGGTTGATTGTTCCCAGTGTATTTGAAATATGTGTAACTGAGACCAGCTTTGTCTTTGGAGTGAGTAATTGATCGAACTCATTCATCATCAATTCTCCTGCTTCATTGATTGGAATAACCTTCAATGTACATCCTTTTCGTTCGCAAAGCATCTGCCAAGGAACGATGTTTGAATGATGCTCCATTGCAGAGATAATGATCTCGTCTCCTTCTGAGAATAATTCTCCTAAGCTACTTGCTACGAGGTTGATGGAATCAGTAGTTCCTTTCGTGAAAAGTACCTCTTCTGAAAGTGGAGCGTTGATGTAATTTTGGATAATTTTTCGAGCATCCTCATACTGTGTTGTTGCCAATTGACTCAAATAATGAACTCCGCGATGAATGTTCGCATTGTTTTCAGTGTAATATTCGGTAATTGCATCAATAACAAGCTGCGGTTTTTGTGAAGTAGCACCATTATCGAAATAAACCAGTTCCCTGCCATTCACCTGACGATGAAGAGTTGGGAAGTCTTTTCTAATGCGACTTACGTCAAAAGGAATCGAAATACCGTCTGTTATCATAGTGCAAAGATACGCAAAACCTTTATTTGGAACGATTCTAAGTTGGTAATTTGAGTTACATAAGAATTCTCTTAAAGTTGAACCTATTTACAGGGAATTCGGAAACAGAAAAAGGTGCTCAATTTCTGGGCACCTTTTCAGTATGTTCTTTTCGAATGAGGCTGCTTATTTTACAGCTTTCCCATTGCCTTTTTTTCGATCACCTTTCATCTTGCAGGCATTCTCCAACTCGATTTTGTCGATGCTTCCATCCTCATTTGCATCCAGTTTTTGAAATTTCTTTTCTGGATCTACCGGCTTACGATTTGCTTGCTTTTCTTCACGTTTCGCTCGAACCGCTTCTTTGTAAGCGTTGAGTTCGTCTTTGGTCACAGCACCGTCGTTATCCGTATCCATTTTGGCAAAGTGTTTTGAACCATCCTTTTCAGGTCTGTCTGGATACTTCTCAGCTTTGTCTTTTCGAGCTTGTTCGAATTCTGCTTTGTCGATTTTCCCATCCGTGTTTGTATCCAGCTTTGAAAACTTCTTGTCAGTATTGACTGGCCTGCGATTCGCTAGCTTCTCTTCGCGTTTAGCTTCTGCAGCTTCTTTTGCAGCGATAAACTCGTCTTTACTGATTTTATCATCAGCGTTTGCGTCGAGTTTAGCGAATTTGTTTTCGCATTTCTGCTTTTTCCCTGTTTCGTTGTCTTGTGCAATTGTTAATGTCGTTGTTAGAAGTCCTAATGCAACGAGTCCGATTTTTAAACTTTTCATGGTTTTAATTTTCTAGTTAATACGCTTCTTAGATTGCGCAGATTAGAAAAGGTTTAATTCAGACCTTCGATTTTTTGAAATAAATCAGGAATTCTTGGTTTCCGTCACCTCCAAGTATCGGAGAATCAGTCATATCAATAAATGTTAAATTATTGAGTTTTCCGAGTTGTTTGATGTTCTCTATGACTTTAGGATAGAGTTTTTTGTCTTTTACAATCCCTCCTTTTCCGATGTTTTTCTTTCCAACTTCGAATTGAGGTTTAACGAGAGCAATAACTAACGCCTCAGGTTTTAAAAATGAATGGATGAATGGAAATATTTTCTCCAAAGAGATAAAGGATACGTCTATGACACAACCATCGTTCATATCAGTAATTAAGTTTGGAGTCAATTCTCGAACATGTGTTTTCTCAAGGTTGACAACCCGATCATCAGATTCAATTCTCTCATGAAGTTGCTTTGTTCCAACATCAACACAAAAAACTTTAGAGGCATCTTTGGATAGCAAAACCTCCGTGAAACCTCCTGTTGATGCCCCAATATCCATGAAAGTTCCGTCTTTAATAGTTGGATTCCATTTATCAATGGCTGCCAACAACTTGATTGCTCCCCGAGAAACCCAAGGTATTTCCTCGGCTAGCATCTCTATTTTACAATCTAAGGGAAATCGTTTTCCCGTTTTTGTAACGAGTTTACCATTCACTAAAACACCCGTTTCACGAATGATCTTTTCCGCTCGAACCCTCGTTGTAACAAGTTTTCGTTGAATTAAAATTTTATCCAGGCGTTCTTCTTCCATGGCGCAAAGATAATTGAATAGCTCGCGTTTTTTCTCAACTTCAGTTGATTTAAGTCCTCCAGAGGAATAAACTCTGATGGAAGTCGGTGAACATCTAGCGACTAACAACTATATTTGCACTTTATTTGAAGATTGTGAAGACAGTTTATATTACAAGGAGAGAGACATTCAACGCAGCGCACAAGCTATGGCGAGAGGATTGGTCGGAAGAAAAGAATCAGGAGGTTTTTGGGAAATGCAGTAATCATAACTGGCATGGACATAATTTCACAATTTATGTTACAGTTAAGGGAATTCCGAGTCCCGATACAGGTTTTGTAATAAATTTGAAAGATCTCAGTCAAATAATAAAGGATGAGGTCATCGAACCACTTGATCACAAAAATTTGAACTTGGATGTTCCATTCTTGAAAGGAATGTTGGCATCAACGGAAAATGTGATCATTGCAGTTTGGGATCGAATGAAAGAACCAATTGCGCAAGCAGGAGGTGAACTGTGTAAGATCAAATTGGTCGAAACAGAAAATAACTACGTTGAGTACTTTGGAGATGAACAGCCGTTTTAATCCAGGCCTCAAAAAGTAAGAGTCAATTATGGCAAAAGAATTTAAATACAACGATCAACTTACGGATAGCTTAAAAGGGCATTACGAAGAAGTGATCAAAGGAATAGGTGAGGATCCGAATCGTGAAGGTTTGTTAAAAACACCTGAGCGCGTAGCGAAGGCTATGCAGTTTTTAACGAAGGGGTACGACCAAAATCCAGATGAAATCATCAAACAAGCAATTTTCCATGAAGAGTATTCCGAAATGGTGATTGTGAAGGATATTGAATTGTATTCTTTATGTGAGCACCACATGTTGCCATTTTTTGGGAAGGCGCACGTTGCTTATATCCCGAATGGTAAAATTGTTGGGTTGAGTAAAATTCCACGAGTTGTGGATACTTATGCTCGCAGATTACAGGTTCAGGAGCGTCTAACTATCGAAATTCGCGATTGTATCCAACGAACACTTGATCCGAAAGGAGTAGCAGTTGTTATTGAGGCTGAGCACATGTGTATGCAAATGCGTGGAGTTCAGAAACAAAACTCTTCTACAACCTCTAGTGCCTTTACTGGATTGTTCATGACGAATGATTCAACGAGGAAAGAATTTATTAACTTAGTACAAGCAAAATTACATTAAGATGAATCAAATTATAGATCAAGATCATAGCTTCTCTCAAGAGCTGAGTAGAGACTTTTTTAAGAGCGTGTATGGATACATGTTCGGTGCATTGGCGGTTTCTGGAATTATTGCGTATATGGCAGGTACAGAGGAGTTTGTGTTTAAATATTTTTACACTCTTACTGAAAGAGGGGTGAGTGTTAATATGTTGTTTTATGTGGTGATGTTTGCACCGGTTGGATTGGCTCTATTAATTCAAATGGGGTATAGAAGATTATCAATGGGAGTGCTGATGTTGGCATTTTTAGCCTATGCCGTTTTAATTGGGCTTACGTTTAGTGTTATTTTATTGCATTATTCTGGACAATCAATAGCGGTTACATTCTTTATTACTGCTGGAGCTTTTGGTGCAATGGCGGTTCTCGGGTATACTACGAAAACAGACCTTACGAAAATGGGAAGCTTGTTATACATGGTTTTCATCGGGATGTTCATTGCAAGTATCGCGAACTTTTTCATTGGAAGCGGACCACTTGATTACGTGATTTCAATATTAGGAGTTTTTGTTTTCACAGGTTTGACAGCATACTATATGCAAAAATTAAAAAGTACGTCACAGGATGTGTCACTTTCTGGGGTTGAAAGAAGCAAATTAGCCCTAGTAGGAGGTTTACTTCTTTACATCATGTTCGTGAACTTATTCTTGTCGCTTCTTCGTTTGTTAGGAAACGACTAGACGAGCATCAATATTATTGTGAAATGCGGATCGAAATGGTCCGCATTTTTTTGTGCCCAATTAGAGGTTTGACTCGTGAAGTGGGCTAACATTTTTTAACAATCCTCGGAAATTCCATTTAGTTTTAATGTGTAACTTTTAGCTAGATCAAACTAGAAAAGAAGATATAAACATATGAGTTATTTACCATTAATGATAGCTGGGTTCGCGTTCATGCTCATCGGCTGGTTAGTCAGTTCGAAATTGAAGCGAACCTTTGAAAAATATAGTAAAGTTCCATCGCAACGCGGACTAACAGGAAAAGAAATAGCGGAGCAAATGTTGAAGCATTACGGGATTTACGATGTAAGAGTGATTTCAGTTCAAGGGCAATTGACTGATCATTACAACCCAATGAATAAAACAGTGAATTTATCCGAGGCGGTCTGTAATGAACGGAATGCGGCAGCTGCTGCGGTTGCGGCTCACGAGTGTGGACATGCGGTTCAACATGATACTGCGTACCGTTGGCTTGGCATTAGATCGAAATTAGTTCCGATTCAGAATGTATCAGCGCGAGTGCTTCAAATTTTAATGATTGCCCTGATGATTGGAGGTGCATCTTTGTACGCTGTTTTTCCGGTAGAATTGGTCTTGTGGATTATGGTGGTAGGGTATGGCGCTATGGCGTTGTTCGCCTTAGTGACATTACCAGTAGAATTCGATGCTTCCAAACGGGCGCTAGCATGGATTAAGGACAGCGGAACTGCAACAATTGGAGAATACGAAATGTCGAAAGATGCACTCAAATGGGCAGCAATGACCTATGTGGTAGCGGCATTGGCAGCGATTACTTCCCTCGTTATAGTTTTAGTTCAGCTACTTGGAAGAAGGGATTAACCACAAGGATTTTTCAAAAAACGTCATTCAGTTAATTTGAATGGCGTTTTTTTGTTCTTCAATCGGATTTCAGCAAAATATTTTTTCTACCTTTGAGAAAAAAACAAAGATCATGTCGGATAATTTTTTTGAAAGTTCAACAGCAGCAGTAGGAACGATTGTAACAATTGTATTGTTAGCAGTAGTATTTGGAATCGTTTTCTTCGGATAAAACATCCAATTTTTAAGATAATTATCCTGTCATTCCCTTCGGGAAGATGGGATTTTTTTTTGCCTAAACTCAAAACAGATCGATGCCTTTTAATTCCATTTTTGCCTGGATGATGAAGAAGCGAATCCACCAGATTGATTTGTTTCGAAAATACCCCTTGGAGGTTCAAGAAGAACTCTTAGGACGTTTGATGATCGCTGGAAGCAAGTCCATGTATGGGGCAATTCACGATTTTTCGATAATCAAAACCTACGATCAATTTAGATCGAAAGTACCACTACAAGAATATGAAGATGTCAAGCCCTGGATTGATCGCTTGATGGCGGGCGAACAGAATTTACTCTGGAATACAGAAACGAAATGGTTTGCTAAATCTTCAGGAACTATGGGAGCTCGGAGTAAATTTATTCCAGTTACCAAAGAATCGCTCGAAGGTTGTCATTACAAAGGAGGTAAAGACCTCCTTGCCATGTATTACGACAATCATCCCAAAAGGAAATTATACAAAGGAAAGCACTTAATCATCGGAGGAAGTGCCGAAATCAATCATCTCAGTGCCGATTCTTATTTTGGAGATTTATCAGCAATCATTGTGAAGAATCTACCATGGTGGTGTGAAATACGGCGAACTCCCGCAAAGGAAATCGCTCTAATGACCGAGTGGACGGAGAAGATTGAAAAAATGGCTCACTCAACTATCAACGAGGATGTTTATATCATTGCTGGAGTGCCTAGTTGGACAATGGTTCTAGCCAATCGTGTATTGGAAATAACTGGAAAATCCAATTTAAAAGAAGTCTGGCCTAACCTTGAGTTGTTTATGCATGGTGGGGTGAGCTTCGAACCGTATCGTGATCATTTCAAGAAATTGATTCCTGATCCATCCATGAATTATGTTGAAACATATAACGCCTCCGAAGGATTTTTTGGAATTCAGGATGAGGTGAATTCGGATGAGATGTTACTCATGTTAGATTACGGAATCTTCTTCGAGTTTATTCCAATGAGTGACTTTAACGGAACAGAATCAACTAATGTAATTTCTATTTCTGATGTTGAATTGGATACAAATTATGCCGTTGTCATTTCAACAAATGCTGGATTGTGGCGTTATATCCTGGGAGATACGATCAAATTTACATCTTTGCATCCATTCCGATTTAAGATTACAGGTCGAACAAAGAGTTACATCAACACATTCGGCGAAGAAGTAATTGAAGAGAATGCTACAGCTGCGATTGCTGAAGCGAGTAGGAGGACGAATGCAGTTGTTCGTGAATTTACGGCTTGTCCGGTTTATATGAGCGACACTGAGAAAGGAGCACATGAATGGTGCATCGAGTTTGTGAAGTTTCCCGATGAAATGGAACGCTTTGTTATGGTGTTAGATGAGAAATTACGCGCGGTAAACTCAGACTACGATGCGAAACGATACAATAATTTGGTGTTACTTGAGCCAAAGATTCACGCAGTTCAAAAAGGGACATTTGATCGTTGGTTGGAATCCATTGGAAAACTAGGTGGACAAAATAAAGTACCGAGATTGTCAAATAACCGTGTTATCTTGGAACAGATATTGCAATTGATAGATCAAAACGATTCGGTGAAATCGTAGAAAGTGATTGAAATGAAAAACTTTTTTGGTTTAGTGGTGATTTTATTTGTTTTCGGAGCGTCTGCTCAGGATTCAACTGGAATTCGATTGATCGAAAAATCAAGAATTGAATTGGATTCAACTGCATATTGGAACATGGATGTGATGGGAAATCACCTGGTTGCGTCAAATGGTACGATTTCTAAAATTGATACTTCTGGAAAAATTCGATACACTCAAAGTATACGATCCTATGGTGAAACAGCCGATTTGGTGAGTATCAATACCATGAAATTGGTTCACTTTTCGGAAGAGCAACAGACCTTGTGTTTTTTAGACAATACCTTAACATCAGCAGAAGACTGTCTCGAATTGGCTGATGAGGAAATTATTAACGCAACATTTGTAAGTGCATCCAGTCAACCTGATAAAATTTGGGTAATGGACCAATTGAATACTACGTTGTATCAATTACCAATTATTGGAAATGACCCAACGCGACAAGTTGGAAATTTGAGTGGCTTGCTCAATTTTGGTTCCGTCAAACAGGTCAAAGAAGCGAGTAATAAATTATTTCTACTAACATCTGAAGGAATTTTCATCCTTGATATATATGGCTCGTTAATCGATGTGATCCGAAACAAAAACATTGATTATTTCGATGCAAATGAATCTAATCTATACGTTCTAAGCAATGATAAATTGGAGATTCGCCACATTCGAACAGGTGCATCCACTGCAATTACTATCCCAGTTTCGAATGTTTTTCAAGTGAAAATTGTGAATGGAGCGTTGTTCGCAAGGACTCCCAAAAATGTTCATAAGTTTGAGCTTCAAATGCTCGATTAGCCCTTGCCCGTTGACGCAAAGTTCTTAATTTAGTCAGTCGGTTCTGGTAGCTATCAGAATTGGATACTATTAGAATTATCAACACAAAAAATCGCGCATATGCATGTTGCAATAGCAGGAAATATCGGAGCTGGAAAAACAACGTTAACGAAGTTACTCGCGAAACATTACGGGTGGACGACACACTTTGAAGATGTAGAACAGAATCCATATTTGAACGATTTCTATGAAGACATGCAGCGTTGGTCTTTCAACCTACAAATCTATTACCTCAATAGTCGTTTTACGCAGGTGCAAGAAATTCAGCAATCAGAAAAGACAGTAATTCAAGATCGTACGATTTATGAAGATGCTTTCATCTTTGCTCCAAACTTGCACTCAATGGGGTTGATGACAACGCGTGATTTCGAGAATTACTTTTCTCTTTTCAATTTGATGGATTCATTCGTATCATCCCCAGATTTGTTGATTTACTTGCGCGCCAGTGTTCCTACGTTGGTTAACCAAATTCAACAACGAGGTCGCGATTACGAAGAAAGTATTCGCCTTGATTACTTGAAACGATTGAATGAGCGTTACGAAGCTTGGATTTCAACGTATGATAAAGGAAAATTGTTGATCGTTGACGTTGATAACAACAACTTCATGGAGAATCAAGAAGATCTCGGGAAGATTATTAACACGATTGACGCTGAAATCAACGGATTGTTTTAATCCAACACAAAAATCACTTTATGAAAAGCATAGTTGTAACAGGGGCTGCCGGATTTATCGGAAGTTGCCTTGTTAGTCGGTTGAATAAAGCTGGATACACAGATATTATTGTTGTCGACGATTTCTCTAAAACGGAAAAAGACGGAAACCTGGAAGGTAAAACGATCAAAATGAAGATTGGTCGTAAAGACTTTATTTCTTGGTTAGCGGATTTTGGAGAGGAAGTGGACTTCATTTACCATATTGGAGCGAGAACAGACACAACGGAGTTTGATGTTTCGATTTTTGATGAATTGAACTTGAATTACTCGAAGGATATTTGGAATCACTGTGTTAAATTCAATGTTCCTTTGGTTTACGCAAGCTCTGCGGCAACCTACGGTTTAGGAGAGTTCGGATACAAAGACGATCACTCAGTAGTTGAGAAATTGAAGCCGCTAAACCCTTACGGAGATTCAAAAAATGACTTTGATAAATGGTTGTTGAAGCAAACTGAATTCCCTCCATTTTGGGCGGGGTTGAAGTTCTTCAATGTTTACGGTCCAAATGAATTCCACAAGGGGCGAATGGCATCGGTTATTTTTCACGCATTCAATCAAATAGGAAAGACCGATGGAATGAAATTATTCCGTTCACACAATCCAGATTACAAAAATGGTGAGCAACTTCGCGATTTCGTTATGTGAAAGATGTAGTGGAAGTTTGCCGCTATTTAATGG
>CAJQOB010000264.1 GCA_905479845.1 uncultured Flavobacteriales bacterium | reverse complement strand
GACTTCCTTTGGTTGGTTGATTGTCACTTTTCGACTGACGGAGAAATCACCGTCAACGAACAATCCGACAATCAGAACGATAGCTATAATTGAGAGAAGCAAGAAGAGTGGCTTAAGTAGAAATCTCATAGTAGATGTTTGTAATTCTCTTAAATATAGCGATCCTTTTGCTGAAAGTGTTACCGTTCATGGATATTTACTTCACACTTTTGTGTTAGTAATGCAAAAAAAGCCCCAACACTCAAATGAGGTTGGGGCTTGTATTTTGGGTTAACTATTTTCTAGTTGAAGATAATCTTCATTTCCACACGTCTGTTGCGTTGACGTCCTTCTGATGTTGAGTTATCTGCAATTGGCATTGTCTCACCGAAGTAAAGAACGTTCAATCTATCCTCAGAAACAGTTTGAGCAATCATGAAGTTCTTCACAGCTTCTGCACGTTTCTTAGAAAGGATCAAGTTGTTCTGATCATTTCCTTGACTATCCGTGTGACCTGCAATTTGAAGTTTCCATTCTGGTTTCTTAACCAATACTTCTGCCAACTTAGTTAATGAAGGAATCGACTCAGGCTTGATAACATCACGTCCTGTCTCGAACTCTAAGTTGTCAAAGGCAGTTTGAAGAATTTCTTCTACTTCCTTCTCAATTACTGGACAACCTTTGTTATCAACTGGACCAACTACTGTTGGACAGTCATCATCTTTGTCAAGTACGCCATCTTCGTCAGTGTCTTGGTAAGGACAACCGTCATTAGCCAATGGACCAGCAATGTTTGGACACTTATCGTCTTTATCCAACAATCCGTCTTCATCGGAATCTGGCCATGGACATCCGTTGTTTTCTTTCGGTCCGAATTCAGTTGGACACTCATCGATGAAGTCAAACAACCCATCAGCATCAGTATCAGGACATCCGTTGTTTACTAGAGGACCAGCAACGTCTGGACAAGCATCGTCTTCATCTTTGATTCCGTCACCATCCGTATCAGGACAACCTTTGAATGCTGGAAGACCAGCTACATCTGGACAATCATCTTTTGAATCGATAATGCTATCGTTATCACGGTCTGGACATCCTTGGAATGCAACATCTCCAGCTTCTTCTGGACACTTATCGTCTTTGTCTGGAATACCATCACCATCCGTATCAGGACATCCTTGGTACTCAGCTAAACCTGGAGTGTTTGGACATAAATCTTCCAAATCTTTAATTCCATCACGGTCAGTATCAGGACACCCTTTGAATTCCCAGATTCCAGGAACTACTAGACACTCATCCACTTTATCCGATACAAGGTCACCATCAACATCACTTGGATGCATGTAAAGAATTGGAACTCTTAAGCCAGCGTAAAACTCTGCTCCTTTGATCTTTCCTGCTGCGAACAATGTTCTGAAATCAGTTACACCAAGCGTTAAAGGTCCTAGGCGCGTTGCTAAACCAGATTTGAGTCCAGAGTACTTGTTGTATGAGAACGGCAAGTGAACACCGAACCATGAGTGGTCGAAACTAGGAGTAATCGAAAACTGGTTTGCTGTACGAACACGATGTGGGCTCTTTCTGCTGTTCACGCTAATAATACCTGTAGCATTTACATAGAAGTATTTCCAAATGTGGTAATCCAATTGGAAGCTTGCAGCAGTTGGCGTTCTCATAAAAAATGTTGCCTTGCTATCAGAGGAAGCAGTCCAGCCGTTATTCGGAGCTGTTGTTAAGCTGTCGATGATCGAATCGAAGCTAGCAAAACCAGTTGCAGAATTAAAAGTGTTCAGGTCGAAATATTGGTCAGTATTCACTGAGAAGTCAGATGTTACTGCACCTTTTTGGAACTTCATACCTCCGAGATCCAAGATCGAAGCACCTGCACGGAGCTTATATTTTTCTTTATCTCTTCTCCAGATGTTTGTTTCGCCATCCATGTCGTATTTGTATTCTTTCCAATCTGGACGCCATTCGTAAACAAATCCAAGATCTAATCCCAATCCAAATTTAGATGAAGATTTAGGAAGTCCTTCTTCAGAACCAAAATTGTCAAGGTTGTTTGAATAACCATAATCAAAATCCCCAACTAGGTTTTCAGTACTGTCGCTATCGTAAAGGTCATATGCGAAATTCTTTGTGTGTAGGTATGCAGCAGTATAACCTGATAACCACTTAGCTTTCCCTCCAACTTTCATGAAGTGTTCACCATCATCTTTCAATACTTGGGAATAAATAAAGCCATATTCCATCCAAGACATGTGGTTTACGTCCAATAATTCCTCATTGAGTTGATCAACCCATAGTGAGCTGACATCCAATTCATTTTCGGCCAAAACGGCCAATTTAGGATCGATATCATCAATATTTGTGATGCTACGGAATTTAGCAGCAAAACCAACTGCAATTTTTGGGTTGATATGGAACATAAAGTTCAAAACGTCCACTTGAACATTGTTGTAAATCCCTAATGTTCTTGTTGCACCATCTTCAGTGTAAGGACGAACAACGTAACGATCAGCAAATGTTGAATCTGGAAGGATCCAATCGTTGTGTGGATTTGACCCTCCTATAGTGTAGCCAGTAACTCCATTGCCGAAATCATCTTGTTTAAACGACTTTACCCACCATTTCGGCATATCGCCTGAATCGAAGTAGGCAGCGTTGTTCCAAAAGCCAAAATTGAAACTTGCTAGGTTGAGGTCGAATTTAAATCTTCCATCTACGAAACTTGCAGGTTGCAAGTCAGTTGCCATTACTCCTCCGAAGTTACTGCTGTGAACCCCTAAGTAATTTTGACCGAAACTCGAGAAAGAAAGTGACACGACGGCAAGTAATGCTAAACGTTTTAATGTTCTCATTCTGTAAAAGTGTTTTTAGTTTTCAAAATATTGGATGATATAATTATCAACCACTGTAGTTACCATAAAGCCTTCGCCAAATGTAGAAACGCGCACTTGTGTTTTTCCTTCGAGTGAGTTTTCTATAAGTTCGGTACCAGCTATATCATACAAATATACGTTATTCTCTAGACCATCAATAACTGATACTACTGTTTTTCCCGAATTCAGACTAAAAAAGCGAACGTCTTCGATTTCGTTAAAAGGCATTCTAAGTTTTCCAATTTGAATTCCTTTTTGATTGATGAGGTGTATATTGTTCCTCGACTGTACGATCAAAGTTGGGTTTTTTGTTTTTTCATTGATTGGTAGTAGCTTACCGTCCGCGTATTTTTCATAGGTAGTTTTAGAACCTTTTTGATCAATTTGACAAAGTCTGCCATCAATAAACCCATAATGAAACAGCTGATTGGGTGTTTTGATAGATTGACTGTTTTCTGGAATATCGAACCTCCTCAATGACTTGTCTATCGCTACTTCAAACATCTCGAATTCAGAAGACGAAGCGAATCCATAGAACAATCTACCTTGGCTCGCCCAAACATCAATTTTACGAACAGGGACAAGTTCAGACTTTAAGATGCTAAGTTCTCTGCCTTCCGAATCAAACTGGATGGTTAAGTATTCTTCATTTGTAATTAGGAAATAGCTCTTGTCCTTCCAACGGTAAAACTTCACTTCGTTAATAGCGGAATTCTCTAATTCAATAGGGAAACCAGGAGCATCATTTCCGTTTAGGTCCCAAAGGTGAATAGCATCTTCAGTGTTAACTAATACATGTTGCGCACCTCCGCCATGAAGCTCAATGATTTGAATTTCACCCAAGGCTTTGCTTTCAATTTCTTTTTTCCAAGCAAGTTTGCCCTTTTTGAAGAAGTGCACTTCTCCCTTTGATCCTAGAGCAACTACTTTTCCGGGTTCGTTAAATGTTTTGAAGTCGACAATGTCAAAATTACACGTCATTGCAATTGATTGATCCTGCGATTCAATCTTAACTTCTGATTTCCCAAATTTTGTCTCAAGCAAGTAGCCTTTGTAAACTGCTTTCGATAAACGAACATCTGTGGAAATGTACCGTTCCGAAACGGACTGGGGAAGGTCACCAAACACTCTTTTCTGTGAGGTTCTGTTTTGCGTTATAGTCTTTCCTAGTTTGTAATCGGCGATGAATTGATCACAAATTTCTTCCTTCTGCGAGAATACAACCAAATCCTCAAGATACTTCACGAAATAAGATTTCCCAGCACTTGGGAAGGATGAAGTAAGGCGAGTTTTAAACGAATACTCATCAATTGTTTGCTGTAAATCATTTAGAATGAGGATAGGATCTTGTCCATCGATGTAATCAGAGATAAGTACCCTTTCTCCAGCGTATTCTACTTCTACAAATCCTGCTTGCAACCATTTGGTCATTGGACTTTTGGCATACTCTCCGTCCAAGGTCGAGTAGTAATCCCGCTCGTAAAAGTGATAACCAGTCGATTTTCTACTGATATAACCTCCGAACAATTCTTCGTCTCGGATCTGCTTTCCTTGCTTTACGTTGTCGTTTCGAGTAATGTAATCAACCTTGCCGTTTTCTTTGAAATAGATGTCCAAGACTGATTCCACATCATTGTTTTTTCCAAAGTATAAAACAGAAGCACTTGCTTTTTTGTCGTAAATGAATTCAGGGAGAGCATCTTTGTTCAAGTCGAATTTCTTTTTTGAAACGTACAGCCGTTCTTTCTTGTAAGTTCCAGACCACTCTTCAAATGAGAATGACTTTTTACTTTTATTGATTTTAATGCTCTCTTGATTGAAGATTTCCTTGATCGATTCTGGATTCCAATTCGATTCATTGATCAAGATGAAATGTGGGCGCGTCGAGCTGAAAAAGCCAGTTTTGTAATCGTGATTGATCGTTTCGACGATTTCAAAATTTGGACTGGAAACAAACCCTTCAACAGCAGATAAGTTCATTTCGTTCGCACGATTCACGATTAAAATTTGACCATCTTCTTTGTTGAAAACATGGAGTTCGGAGTAATCATTTGTCGCTGTGAGAATTCCAAATGCCGTGTAACCGATCCAAGCAATACTGACGAGAAGAACAAGTCCAAGAAGAACGCGCTTAAACATGAGATGTTATTTCTATCAAAAATAGGCAGAATGCTTCCGTAGAAGTCGTGCCTCCAATTTAAAAATCAACAATCTAATGTTTTAAACGTTCGGTTGGGTTTGTTTAATTCCGATTTAGGGGAAAAGTGATAGTTGTTCTGGCGAAAGCAGTGTAAATGTTTGGCGGTGGTATTTGCAGTCGCCATGCTCAAAAATTCCAGCACGATGTTTTGCTGTTGGATACCCCTTGTTGTTTTTCCAATCGTACATTGGGAACTCTAAATCAAGTTTTTCCATGTACTCATCTCGGTAGGTCTTCGCTAAAATTGAAGCTGCGGCGATGGATAAATATTTCCCGTCTCCTTTTATAATACAATCATGAGGAATATCGGGGTAAGGGTTGAATCTATTCCCATCAATTAATAGCGAAGTAGGTCTCAATTTTAACTGATCGACAGCCCTGTGCATGGCAGTAAAACTTGCATTCAAGATGTTAATTTGGTCGATTTCCTTCTCGTCAACAAAGGAAACACCGTAGGCCAAAGCTTCCTTTTCAATGATGGGTCTGAGCTTTTTCCGCTTCGCTTCTGTGAGCTTTTTTGAGTCGTCCAAAAGCTCATTTTTAAAGTCCAAGGGAAGGATTACGGCGGCAGCAACAACAGGACCTGCAAGGCAACCTCTTCCTGCTTCATCGCAACCTGCTTCGATGGCATTTTTCTTTTTAAAGGGCAATAGAGAACTCATTGAATCAAAATTGGCAAAAAAATTGTAGATTAGCTTTTACAACAATACAACTTTTAGACGAATTACATCGTCTACGTAAAAAATGAGCCATGAAAAAATTAGTCTATACATTGATGCTTCTAGTAGGATTTGCCACAGTTAGTTTCGCCCAAGAAGCAAACGAAATTGTAGTAACTGAAGGATCGGAAGAGTTAGTGAACAGTAAGAGGGATGGAGAATATACTTTCGTGTTAAATGGAAAAACAGAAGGTGATATTTCAGGTGCTGCGGCACACTATACGCATTACTTCAAGGTAGTATTCGAGGAATCTAAGCAAACTGTCAAATTGGAAATGATTGAAAATGACGCTAGAGCCCGCGCGGTTATCATGCGTTTTTTAGTCGCTTCAGGCGTTAGACATGCTGATGTAGATGGAAAAATAATTCCAATTAACGAGTTTATGACGAATCACCTGCAATAAGGGATTTTTAAGATATTCAAATCCCAAATTCACATTTGAGTTTGGGATTTTTTTGTGCCCAATTGTTCATTTTTTCAAGGGCTAAGTGAACCCTAAGAGAACCCTAAGAGAACGAGATGAAAACGCAGCGAGGACTTAAGCAACAATGGGTTACTTACTTTTCCATATATTCTTCGGATATTTGTTTAAAAATTAATCAACATGAAAACCTATTTAGCACTTATCGCAGCTGTTGTATTCGCGGCTTCTTGTGGATACTCAAAAGAAATGACTGGAAACAGTGAATCTCCTGAGCTTGGAAAAAGCTACGGACCAGTAGAAGTTGCACCAGAAAAAGCGGTTGGTGTGGATAAGGTTATGGAAGTGAATGAAAAAATGATGGACGCAACGGAGTTTACTTTTGAGGGTGAAATCGTTGAGGTTTGCTCGAAAGCAGGATGTTGGGTGAATGTAGATGCTGGTAACGGTGAAACATTTATGGTTCGATTCAAAGACCACTTTACAATTCCTCCAGGGACTGAGCCAGGAACAAAAGCATACTTCCACGGAACAGCATTCAATGATACAGTTTCGGTTGAGATGTTACAACACTTCGCAGAAGATGCAGGTAAATCTCCAGAGGAAATCGATAAAATCACAGAACCTAAATTCGAATTAGGGTTCACTGCAGACGGTATCGTTCTCATCAAAGAGGAGAAATAGAACTAGATCAGATAAATTCCTTTGTCGATCGCGTAAAGTACAAGCCCTGCGATATTTTTTGACTCTGTTTTAAGTAGAAGATTGTTTCGGTGACCGTCAACTGTTCGTGTACTGATGAACAACTGTTCGGCTATTTCCGATGTTTTCTTTTGCTCACAAATCAGCTGTAAAATCTCTTTCTCACGATCTGATAGAGGTGTGTCATTGAATTGTGATTTGCGAATCTTTTCCCCGCTCACAAAGCTTTTTTGCAATACCTTCATGATTTCATGATCAAAGTGGTATCCTTTATCGTGTACTTCAATGATACAATCCATAATGCTTGCTGGCGAAGTGTCTTTGCGTTGAAAAGCAGACGCACCAATATGCACCATATTAACGATGAAAATCTTTGTGTAGTGACTTGTCAGAACTACAATTCGAATATCTGGAAATTCCTTTTTGATCACTTTTGTCGCTTGCACCCCGTCCATCTCTGGCATTTTCAGGTCCAATAAGATGATATCAGGTAATTCATCACTCGCGCGCAAAAGGTTTAACAATAACTGACCGTTGGCAGCCTCACCAATTACATTGATTTGTGGGTGTTCAGAAACCAGTTGTGCCATTCCCTTTCTGAATAGCTCTTCATCATCAGCAATAATTAACTTGATCGCATCACTCATAATTCAATTGTTAATTTGGTTTGAAAGCCCTTTCCTAATTCACTCTTGAATTCGTGAAGAGCTGGTATCATTTCAGAACGTGCAACGATGTTTTTCAATCCTAATCCTAGTTGTGGTGTTGTTTCGAAGTCCATTCCCTTTCCGTTGTCTTGATACGAAATAGTTAACTTCTTATCGAAAGAAGCATTCAAATCGATTGAAGTTGCTTCTGCGTATTTGATTGTGTTTTGAAGTGACTCCTGAACGATTCGGTATACGTGGAGTTGTTTTTTCTGTGGAATTTCATCTACGTGATCGTCCAATTCAATATTGACGTCAATCTTAGATTGTTCTTGAATTTCTTCGAACAATTCGTACAAAGCTCCTTTTAATCCAAAGCTTTCGAGTGTTGGAGGGAGTAAGTCATAAGATATTCGACGGGAAATCTGCATGGCTTCTTTGATAGAATTTGAGATGCCTGCTTGATCAATTTTTTCAGCTGGTTGAGCTACAAATAACAGAACTGTTGCAAGTTTAGCATTAACGCCATCGTGCAGTTCACGAGCGATTCTGCTTCGTTCTTCTTCTTGAACTTCAATTAACTGTTCAACCAGTTCTTTTTGGTGGTCAATTTCCAGTTGCTTTTTGGAAAGTTCGCTTTTAACGATTGTGTTTTTCGAATAAATGGTGGCAACTACAAGCAAAGCAGCGAGAAAAACGCAAAAGCCAATACTATATAGAACTAATTCCATTTCGGTTTTTTTGAACGCGATGAAAGCGATAAATTGTTGCCGTAATAAACCCTTGATAGAGTATTATCAACCCTCCATTAATTGTCCAAATGAACATGTTCCAACCTTCAAGGTTTTTCCAGCTGTTAATGGTAAGGAAGATAATCGAACTGCCGCCAAGATATAGAAAAAGACCAACATTGAAGGTGTCCCAATATCTTTTTTCTCTAATATGTTCTATGTAATAGAAGAAGGCATAACCCATCATTAAACAGGCAGAAACTAGAAACCCGGATGTATTGAACTCGTCGTAAACTATTTTAGAATCAATTATCTGATAAAGTAAAATACTAGAATAGAGTATGACTCCAAAGGGAATAATTTTTTTGAATTTTTTCAGTTGCTTGTAATAAACTACAGAGATCAACAAGAATTGACCACTTGTATAGAAGTGAGTCAAATGCACGTTAGCCTGGTTGTGATGCGCGAAGTACGCAATGGTTATTTCGAGGCAGAAAATTCCTATCAAAAGCACCAAGAGCACGATCATAGGTCGTGTTAGGTGCTTTACGATAAGAAGTAAATAAATTATATTTATCAGTAATAGGGTTTTTCCTCCCCAGATAACTGTAAAATATAAGTCCATCATTTATTTAAGCTTTCCTGTGCCACTGCACATTGGAGGACATGGTTGAGAGAAGTCGTACACGTACTGACCTAAATCTGGATCAAGCATGTCATTTCCTTCGTCATCAACACCTACAACTAATATGTGGTATTTCGTTTCTTCATTTTCATCCGTTGGATCGATACCCATATAGGTTCTTATGGCTGCTGCGCCTTCGGCTAATGCTTCCGTAAAATCAACTTTAGGAACAAGAAATCCTTTTAGAGGCAATACTTGGTCAGAAGCTCTCCAGGCATCAACCCAAGTAACTGCTGTGTTTAATTCAATTGCGTTTTCGGGTAATTTGTTTGTGGTCATAATCTTTTAGTTTAAGTTGATTCTAAAGGTAGCCGAAGTTTGGATATTGTCAAGAAAATTACCGAAATTTTCTTGACAATTTTCTGACTGCTCAGATAAGATATTGATTTTAAGCTTTTAAAAATTAGTCAGAATTATCACATGTTTAACACAAAAAGGAGAGCCAATTAGCTCTCCTTTTCATATCAAAATAAAAGTCAATATTTAGAAACAGTATTCGTTTGCGTCGATAATTTTGCTTGCAATTAATTGTCTAGCTGTTTTCGGGTTGAACGCTTCAGTTTTTGTGAAACGCTTTAAGCCCATTAACATCATTTTCAATTCATCACCTTCAGCAAATGAATTCAAGGCATCTTTTGCCGCTTTATTCATTTTGTCCGCCGTATCGTAGAACAATAATTTTGCCATGGCAATTTGAGCTTCGCAAGCTTCTTCTCCTTTGAGCTCAATCATTTGTTGAACACGGAGTAAAGTTGATTCCGCTAAGTAAGTGTACATAGACATGTCTGCGATATTCATCAGCACTTCTTGCTCTTTACCCAAGGTTTGCATCAATTTCTGAACAGCTGAACCAGCAACCATCAAGATCGTTTTCTTAAATCCTTTCAAGTAAGCCTCTTCGTTTCCAAGGACACCTTCTGGTTTGTCTCCAAATTCAGGGATACTCATTAGTTCATTGGCAACAGCCATAGCTGGTCCCATTAAATCTAACTCTCCTTTCATTGCACGTTTCAACACCATGTCAACAGTTAACATACGGTTGATTTCGTTCGTGCCTTCAAAAATTCGGTTGATTCTTGCATCACGGTAAGCGCGCTCTACACTTGATTCCGCTGAGAATCCCATTCCTCCAAAAATCTGAACGGCCTCATCAACACAGTAATCCAATGCTTCAGATCCTGCGACCTTTAAAATGGCACATTCAGGAGCGAATTGCTCAATTCCTGCCAATGTTGCTTCTCCTTTTGACATTCCACCAGCCATTAAACCGGCGATGGCATCATCAATATTTTGTCCTGCTCTGTACGTTGCAGATTCAACTGCAAAGACTTGAGTAGCTTGCTCACCAAGTTTGTATCTGATTGCTCCGTATTTAGAAATAGGACGCCCAAATTGCTCACGCTCGTTTGAATAACGAACAGAATCTGTGATTGTCTCTTTCGCTCCTCCCATAACACCGGCTGCCAATTTAATACGACCGATATTAAGAATGTTCAGTGCTATTTTGAATCCGTTTTCACGTTCAGAAAGCATGTTTTCCACTGGAACCTTAACATTGTTAAAGAATACCTGACGCGTTGAAGAACCTTTGATCCCCATTTTCTTCTCTTCGGCGTTCAGTGAGATGCCTTCGCTATCTGCTTCAACCAAGAAAGCTGTCAACTTCTTATCGTCATCAATTTTAGCAAATACAGTAAACAAGTTCGCGAATCCTGCATTGGTGATCCACATTTTTTGACCCGTGATCGAGTAATGAGTCCCGTCTTCAGAAAGAACTGCTTTCGTTTTACCTGAATTTGCATCAGATCCTGAACCTGGTTCAGTTAAACAGTATGCCGCTTTCCACTCTCCAGTAGCCAGCTTTGCAACGTATTTTTGCTTTTGCTCTTCATTTCCATAGTAGAGGAGAGGGAGAGTCCCAATTCCTGTATGCGCACCAAAAGCAACAGAGAAAGAATATCCTTTTCCAAGACGTTCCGTTGATAAAAGCGATGTTTTGAAATCAACACCCATTCCGCCAAGTTCTTCAGGAACTGACATTCCAAGAAGTCCCAATTCACCAGCTTTTTCCATTAAAGAAGACATCAAACCATCTTCCATAGAATCTATTCTGTCTAAGTGAGGTTCAATTTCTGCGCGAATGAAATCATCACACATATCTGAAATCATGCGTTGTTCTTCGGTCCAGTTTTCTGGAATAAAAATTTCCGATGCTTGAGTGTCGCGGATGAGGAATTCTCCTCCTTTTATAGGTTTTTCTGACATTGTAGTATTACTTAATTTTAATTGAAGCCAAATATAAATAATTCTTAGTTATTATGCATGCATATAAAGTTCTTTTTTTTGACGGGCTCGAATATTCGTACATTAGACCTGTGTTTCACGAAAGCGCCTATGTATAGTATGATGAGAATTTGCATTTTTTTTCTGGTATTGATGGTTGGAGTTAAGTTTGGATTGAGTCAGGAAAATCAAACACGCAAAATCGAAAAGATGAATGGTATGAGCATGGTTTCGATCAATGGGGAAATTGATTCAACAAACGTTGCACCTTTAAAAGAGCTCAATGTAAATTGGGCCGCTACTATTCCTTTCGCCTTTATGCCATCCCATACATCCCCTGAACTATCTTTTGATCTTGATTGGCAGTGGAAAGGTGAGCGAATTGAAGGTACAAGAAATTACATCCGTGAGCTTCATGCTCAGAATATTGCGGTTATGGTTAAGCCTCAAATTTGGATTGGTCATGGAACCTATACGGGTAAGATTTTGATGAATTCTGAGGATGATTGGCTTGTGCTTGAAGAGAACTATAGTAAGTACATTTTGGCATTTGCCGAGTTGGCTCAAGAGGAAAATGTGGAGATGTTGTGCATTGGAACCGAGTTGAAACATTTCGTAGAAGAACGATCGGAGTTTTGGGTTGGGCTAATCACAGAGTTACGAGAAATCTATAGTGGAAAGCTAACGTATGCCGCCAATTGGGATGACTATAGTAACGTCCCGTTTTG